>CATOKN010000018.1 GCA_951800425.1 uncultured Lachnospiraceae bacterium | reverse complement strand
TTATTATACAAAGGGGGAGGTCGCGGAAACCGGAAATTACCAGAATACGGCTTATGATACCCATGCCGTAGGATGGGGACAAGAAGCCAGGAAAGCATGGCTTCCCATCATTGAAAATGATTTTATGTCCGGCACGTTTGTCTGGACGGGATTCGATTATATTGGAGAACCGACGAACTGGAATGGAACGTCGCCCGGAAGCGTAAGCCACGACCCGGACGCGATTCCAAATTCTTCCTATTTTGGCATTCTTGATACGGCCGGATTTCCGAAAGATTCTTTCTATTTTTATACCAGCCAGTGGAGAGAGGATAAAACGACGCTGCATCTTGTGCCGGGATGCTGGAACAAAGATGATTTGCTTCTGGATTCTGACGGATTTGTACAGACAGATATATATTCAAACGCTTCCCGCATTGAACTACTGTTAAACGGAACCGTCGTCGGTACTGCGCAAAGAACTTCCATTACGACAAATGCCGGCTATGAATACGGCATGTACAAAACGGTTTCGCTGGATCCTTCAAAATGCAGAGCCGAAAATTCCGACAGCAGCTCAGACGCCATGAATATGGCCGCACAGTTTACGGTCAAATATGAAGAGGGAACGATTCAGGCCAAAGCGTACGACAGCTCGGGTAATCTGATTTCCGATACCATCGGCGTAAACAGCGTTACGACAAACAGCGATTCCGGCTCCGTTCTGCAATTAACCCCGGAAGAAGAAAGCATTCAGGCCGACGGCTGTTCGCTTTCTTACATTCAGGCAGATATTTTAGATCAGGACGGAGCATTTGCAAGCCAGGCAAATAACCTCATTCGTTTTACCTTGTCCGGCAACGGAGAAATTGTGGGCGTTGACAATGGAAACCCCTCCACCATCCATAAATTTCAGCAAAAGTCGGTTTTAACGAACAGTCAGACCGCTAATATAAACGCGTTCAGCGGAAAGGCTCTTGTCATAGTAAAAAGCACAAAAGCCGCGGGAGGATTTTCTCTGCGGGCAGAATCGGCCGGTATGGAAGCAAAGACGGTAACGGTCAACACCATCGGTGAAGCTTTGGGCGAAACCTATTTAAAGCAATACGACTTAACTACCAATTACAGCATCCTTATGCGCGGCAACGTGCAGCTTCAGACAAGCGCAGCCGGAATCAAATCGGACAATACCCCTGTCACCGGCCTTGTCACATGGAATCAGATCCCGGAGGAATACCTCAATACGCCGGGAGACTATGAAATCGAGGGAACGATGTCTTATGACAAGAAGAACATTCCCGTTACCGCATTTTTGCACGTAGACCCTATCATTGCCTCTGTACAAAACGTATCAAAGGCTACTGCGCCGGGCATCGTACCCATTCTGCCAAAAACCGTTACCGGTCTGCTTCCGGACGGACGGCCCTATGGAGAGTTTCCGGCAAGCTGGAATAAAATCCCGGCTTCTCAGCTTCAAAAAACAGGCGATATTGCCACCGTAAGCGGTTTATCCACTCTGCCCGACGGCAAAGTCCTGCCGGTTACGGCAACGGTACGCGTTGCCCGGACAACGGAAAGCGCGCCGAAAAATATTGCGCCGGAATGCTCGGATCTGACTCAGTCATGCAGTCCCGCTTCCGACAACCTGCGTTCCATCATTGACGGAAACAGCAGTCTGAAATATGCGGCAAGCGACTCGAACAACCGCTGGACAAACTGGGATTCCGCGCTTCTTACGGCCCCCTCCGTCACATTTTTCTGGAACACGCCGCAGCCTGTCGACCGTATTCACCTGTATTTCTATACAGATAATTCCGTACTGCTTCCGGACGGGGTAAATTTTTCAATTTCTTCGGACGGAGTAAATTTTACGGATTTAAAAGAAGAAGACGTTACGGCGTCAGAAACAGATACTTCAGAAGCAGGCAACAACAAGACGACCTATGAATTCCGCAATAAACCAACCGCGGCCGCGCTTACCATTTCCTTTCGGCCGTCCTCTGCTTCCGAACGGCCTTACGTAGGCCTGAGCGAATGCGAAATATTTAATACAGGCATTGCTTATCAGGCGAATTCCAACGCATTCTTATCCAGCTTTACGGTAAACGGAAAATCCGTTCCGGGATTTTCCAGGGATACCTGCAAAAAAGACGGATACGTGATGGATATTGACAGCAGACTGTCCGCCGCCGTTATTCGTCCCGTTTCGGAAGATAACGCTTCTATCACATGGCTTCCTGCCGATATTGACGGGTTTCGCAGATTTGCAGTACAATCCGAAAACGGCGCAGCGTCAAATATTTACGCGCTTAAGCTAAACAGCCCGGAAGATGAAATTGTCCTGCAGATGAAGCCGGAAATTAAGGCGGCAATCGCAGAAGCAGAGGCCATAAGGAAAGGCGATTACTCCGAAAGCTCCTGGAATGCGTTTCAACATGCATTAAACGCGCTTCGAACCGCTCAGGAATTCGGAACTTCTGCTGAAATCAGGGCAAAAATATCCGATTTAAAAACGGCAATCCGCAATCTGAAAAAGCCGGCAGACGAAAAAAATCCTTACGGCCAGCAGGAATCGCTTCCGATTGCAGGTAAAACCTACAACGCAGAGAACGGCCTTTATAAAGTAATTTCTTCTTCTGCTTCCGGCTGCACCGTTTCCTTTGTAAAGCCGGAGAAAAAAACAAACAAAAGCTTTACCGTTCCCGCTAAAATAACGATTGGAAAGACGCTCTGCAAGGTTGTAAAAATAGAAAAGAACGCCTTTAAAAACAATAAGAAGCTATCCGGAGTAACGATAAAAGCCAGCATCACAAGCATTGGAAACTCAGCGTTTGCAGGAGCTTTTCGGCTAAAAAAAATTGTAATAAAATCCAAATCATTAAAAACCGTTGGAAAAAATGCATTCAAAGGAATTCACGCAAAAGCTGTCGTCAAAGTGCCAAAAGCCAGGCTGAAAAAATATAAAAAGCTTTTGCGAAAAAAAGGACAGAAAGCTTCTGTTAAAATAACCGGCTAAACTCATTTTGGGAAACAAAAAAATGCTATGCAACCGAAACTTTGTTGCATAGCATTTTTTATTTCTAAATCGGGAACCGTAAATTGATACGGTTTATGTATTACATATTGGCCAACATTGCCGCTATTTCTTCCGGCGTCATGACATGTCCGGGATCCGAAGCAGCCGGTGCAGCCGGTTCTTCTATTATCGGCTCTTCCGCTTTGCCATCATCCATCTGATCCAGAAGCATCGCTACTTCTTCTGGCGTCATGATTTTACCGGCTTCCAAAACAGGCTCTGCAGATGGAGCTTCCGCTGCCTTTGGCTCTTCTTTTAGCGGCGGCTCTTCCACTGTCTCCGGCGTCTCTTTTATTGACGGTTTTTCCAGCGCTTTCAGCATTTCTTCCATTAATTGTTCCTGCTCTGCCGACGACATTTTTTCCATTGCAGGAACTTGCGCCGGCTTCTCTTTTGGCTCCGGCTCTTCCACTGGCGCCTTTTCTGTCACCGGTTCTGTCACTGGTGTCTCTTCTGTCACCGGTTCTTCCACCGGCATCGGCGCTTCTTCCGCCATGAATTCATCCGCTGACGACGGCGTTTCGTCCATCAACAGTTCATCCGATGGCGATGGCATTTCGTTCAAATCTGCCGCCAAATTATCTGACAACCCGTCCTCCGCCAGAGCAGTCGGCCCTTCAACGATCGGCTCTTCTGCCAAAACGGCGGCTTCACTTGCTTTCTGTTCCGGTATTATCGGCCGCTCCAGAGAATCCAGGCGTTCCTGCATTGCAGAATCGCTTTGTTCAATTCCATGCATCAGCGTATCGCTGACCGCATTCATCTTTGACTCCGTAAAAACTTCAAGATTCATCAGCTCTTCCCGAAGCGCCGACTTTACGCCCTCAAGCGCCTCGATTACGCTGTCGCTGCCTTTCAATGCTTCCACTGCGCGAAGCGTTTCCTGAATTTTGCGATCCAGATCCTGAATCTGCATGGCAATCTTCTCGTTTCCTGCCGCAAGCGTCCGAATATTTTCTTTATTGCGCTGGATGGTTACCCTGCCGATTGCTTTCTGGGCTTCAATCAGTTCTTCCGTAGGTATTTCGCAAATTTCTCTGACCCTGTCTAAAGTGGACTCCATATCCATAAAGCTTTGCTTCATTAGCACATAAGAAACTTTTTCCGCTTTATAAATACTCTCGTATTCTTTATGACGAAGCCCTTCCTTATCATTTTGAACCTTAAACACAAGATCCGTAACCAGATAGACAAAGCATAAAATTGCCAGTCCCACAACCCCGATAAAAAGATAATCCGTCGGGTAATTCATCATCAAATACAATTCTGCGACAAATAACGCCGTTAAAATTAAAATGGAATAGGTCATTTTCAATCTTGCTTTTTTCGCGCCGTTCTCCTGTAAAACTTCTTTCTCCGCCTTCATATACACCATCCTTTATCTGTTTTTCCATGCATTTTTTCATTTTATCATAAAAACAGTTTTTTTAAAACACTAATTATTGGCATAATAGTTGTAAGTATCATAAAATTCTTTTGGAACTTCCAGATTTTTATTCTCCCTGCGCTTAATCCGCATTTCCCATTCTCTTTTTTTCTCACCGAAATTTCTCTGATGCTTCATCAGCGCCTCTTCAAAAGCGGCGTTTGTCTTCAGCTTATCCCGCGTTTCTCTGTTAAACGGGCAATATGCCGCTAAAATCAGTCTCGAAACCTTGTTTAACTTCAGGGCTGCTTTTGATTCATAATAAATCCATGTTTCATAATCAATCAGGAAAATCTCCCTGCTGTTATTTCTGGCCTTTAAAACCTGCGCCTTTATTTTTTCCCGCTTTTCTTCCGTCAGCTCGCGGTTCTTTTTGTAGTACTGGATGTAATCCATATATTCGGAAGTAAGCGATTTGTACTGGATATTATTCCACGCCGCTCCCTGCTCGCACCTGCAGTATTCCCAGTGGAACCTGCCGAACGCTTTTGTTACCAGCTTATCTACTTCCGTTTCCGCGATGACGGGGAAAATAAATCTGCCAGGCGTATCCCTCTTCTTTCCGGTAATCTCCTGCCACATGGAAACAGCCATTCCATAGACCGGCGCTAAAATTACGTCCGGATAAACATGCTTTAACACATATTCCTTTTCAATGTTAAGCTCCGGATTTGTATACAGAACTTCTCTCTGGAAAATCGTAAAATCCAGTTTTTCCAGCTCCACAATCGCTTCGCAAAGCCGCTCTTTTGTCAGATACATCCGCTCCAGATGTCCATAGATTTCATCTTTATAAAGAACCGGAACGTAAGTAGAAAGCTTGCCGTTTACAATCTTATGATTGCTGACGAACATATTATTGATTTCGAAAGATACCCTCTTTTCATAATCCTCCAGAAGCTCTTTTTCTCTCTGCTCCGTAATGTTTCCGGTCCGTTTTTCCTCTCGAAGCCAGTCTCTGTAATCCTGCTCAAAGGAATTTCTGGAAGGCTCTTTCTTCCCTTTATAAATTTCTTTCAGCCATTCCGGAATCGTATAAATGCGGCAGGGCAGGTTTTCCTGCGGCGCCGTCATCATTTCATAGAGAAATTGAATCTGCGGCTCATCCAAAAGTCTCTCGTCCATATATCCGTAATTTAAAAACAATTCTACCGGAAGCGGCACGTTTTCATCTTCCAGCCACAAAAAAATGCATTTTTCGTATATTTTGAAAAAGTGTGTCGTCAGCTTCTTTTTGATTTTCCTCATATCGTCCTGCGTGGAGAGCCGGTCTTTTGCATTCACAAATTCCTCCATAACGGACATGAGTTCTTTTTTGTCGTCGCCCTCGGTTCTGGCAAATTTCAAAATCTGCTGCAGGGAATTCTTCAGGGCTTCGCCGAGATTTTCGACTTTTACGGTTGTTTGCCGTCTCTTTTTCTCCGCTTCTTCCCTGGCTTTTATCATGGAAGAAAACTTTTCCTTTATGAAAGCGGCGTCAACAACGGCTCCCGCTTCAAACAAATGCTCGTCTGCCTCCTCCAGATAAATCTCATCGAGATATTTTGCGATACTTTCCGAAGAACGCAGTACCTCTTTTATGACTTCCGTAATTTCTCCCGTCTGGTAGTACGCCATCGTTTTGCTGTTGTAAAAATATTTTTTATGGATGTCCAGCAATACTTTTGCATATTCCTGATAATTGGCAACCATATCGTCCCGGCACTGCAATTTGTACGCTTCTTCTAAAGGCTCTTTTGCGCCATGCACAAACTGCTCCTGAATCTGAGAGGCAAACTGTAAAAGAGATTCCCTCTCTTTTAAGTAGTCGGAAAGCTCTACCGCCATAGAATGCACTACAATTCCCCGGTAATCCGCGTTACTGCTTAAAAACTCTTCCAGCCGTCCTGAATCATTTACGGAAAAAGGATACAAAACGGCGTCCTCTTCTACCGTATAATCGCAAAGATAGCTGCCGCAAAACAAATCCGCAACCGCGATCATCGCTCCCTTTTCCGCTATCCTGTGGATTCCTCCACCTGTCATTTTAATGCTCCCTTTCATTAAAATCCCGATACAGCGGATGGGATCGCCTTTCCGAAAGACAACGGAGCCTTTGGGAAGCGGGTTTAATGCGTTTACTTTAAGAACTGTAGCCATGTTTTTCTCACCTTTGCTCATTTATTTTTGTTACATTATACTATGTTTTTCTATGTTCGTAAACATGATATTTGGCAATCTGTGATTCTGTCCGGCAGGTTCTGTCAAAACCTGTATTTCAACAGGCAGCTTAACTAATTCTATAACTAACTCTGCCTGTCCGTATACTTGGCAAACTGCTTTTCGATCATTACAAGCTCTTCCGCATATTCTTTTAATTCCGCCGCAATCCGCTCTTTGTCGTCTCTTTTCGTCTTATAAAGAATTCTGTGTTCCATACTCGCCCAAAAATCCATAGACATGGTCCGAAATTGAATTTCGACGGGAAAATATTCCATGCCGTCCATGCAGTATACCGGAACGCCTACAATAATATGGTAGCTTCGGTAGCCGTTTGGCTTGGGATTTTTTATGTAATCGCGTTCCCGGATGATAATCAAATCAGACTGGAATTTTAACGTATCCGCAAGACTGTAAATATCCTCGGTAAAATAACAGATGACGCGTAATCCGGCAATATCCTGCAAATAATCTTTTGCGTTCATCATCGTCGGTTCTTTTCCCTTTTTCTGAAGCTTTTTTTCAATGCTTTCTTTCTTTTTGATTCGCTCCTGAATATTGTGCGTCGGGTGGGCGGCGGTTTTTCCATAAAGATTATGCTCCAGCACGTTCAGCCTCGCATACAGGATGTCTTTGGCGTCCGAGTAGGGTTGTATAAATGTATAATATTGCTCATTTGTCATTTGCAGTCTGGTTTCCTCTTTCTTATCCGTAATACTAGCAGTATACCTGACTTTTTTAATCAATCTATGTACATACTATGAAACTTTTCTGAGAAAACTATTAAATTTTGGGAAAATATGGTTAGACGCCGTACTGTCTATTTTTTCACTTTGACGGCTTTTTTCACTGTCTTGTAAGCCCCCATAATTTTCACCCCGTCCGTTTCCGCATAGGCGCATGCCCGGACGTAATATTTTTTCCCGGCTTTCAGCTTTGCTATTTTCTTCGACGTAGCCTTGTTTTTCTTCACCGTCGCCGTCTTCACGTTTTTTTTGAATTTCCTGTCTGTGCTGTACTGAATAATGTAGCCGTCCGCTGTCTTGTCTTTCTTCCATTTAACTGTAAGGGTTTTCGCTTTCGTCGATTTTACGGAAGTGACGTTCAGCTTTTTCGGGGCGACCGTAAGGGTGACTGTCTTCTCCGCGGCGCTGTACAAATGATTCGCCGCGGCCCTTACTGTGATCTCCGTCACGCCGCAGCCGTTCAGCGTTACAATCCCTTTCCCGTCCACAGAGGCGACGCCTGTGTCCGCCGCTTCATAAGAGAGCGCCCCGCCGCCGCTCGCTTTCGCGCCGAGTGCAAACGGCCTGTCTCCGTATGTCTTCCGAAAGTCTGCCGCCGTGACGGTCTGCACTTTTTTCGTCCCGTATTTCGGCTGCACGGTAATTGTGATAATCTTCTTTGCCGCTTTCCAAAATCCTGTTTCCGGAGAGGTGATTGTAACCCGAACCGTACCCGATCCCACAATAGACACATACCCTGATTCTGAGACAGTTGCCACCGCCTCGTTATCGCCAGCAAAAAGCAATTCCCCGTCGTTGTTTATCCATGCATCAATATAAAACGGCCTGTCTCCGACAGTCTTTTCCATATCGGACGCCGTAATCACCGGTTCTTCTTTCGACACAATTTCATAAGAAATCCCCTTACTTTCGGCGTAATCCGACACGTCGCCTTTCAGACAGCGTATATGCAGACCATTCTCGCACCCCTCAAAAGCATCCTCTGCAATGCCCGATGTCTTCAACGCTTTTATTGTAATGCTTTCCAAACTGCCGCAGTTGCCAAATGCCTGACTCCCAATATTTACCCTCTCGCCTGATATTGTAACATTCAGCAGACTCTCACAGCCCTCAAATACCTGGCTCCCCACTGCAATTTCACCGTCTTCTCCCATGTTCAGAACAACGGTTTTCAAATTCCCAAGTCCCTGAAACGTCCCGTCAGGTATTTCTATATCATATCCTTTTATGCTAACCATTTCCAAACTATGACAACCTCTAAAAGCGGACGCGCTCAGGGTGTTGATGACAAGCGCTGCTTCTGTCAGACCTGTGCAATCCTCAAACGCCTTACTTCCTATACGTATCGTGTACCATGTTTTTGGTGAAGCAATCTTTGTCAGGCCACTGCAGCCGCTGAAAGCCCCGGTTCCAATTCCCATAAGCTTCCTTGGAAGCATGATGATACCTGTCAGGGCGCCGCAGCCATTGAACGCCCGATTTGTAATATATCGAACCTCATCCGGAATAGCCACGCTTCCCGTTTTCCCTGCGGGACAGCATAACAGCTTATCTCTTGTTTTATCGTACAGCACTCCGTCCTGCGATGTATATTGGGCGTTGCCCTTGTCCACCCGAATTTCTGTCAGGCTGTCGCAGCCCATGAATGTCTCGCTGAGAGAATTCTCTCCATAATTCAGATCTGTCACGCTGAGCGGAATGTTTATTCCCGTCACTCCCTTGCACCCCGTGAACGCATTGGCTGCTATGGTTTTTACGCCTTCCGGTATCGAAATGTCTCCGACTTTTCCGGAAGGGCAAAGAAAAAGCTTTGACATATCTTTCGAATACAACATTCCGCTTTCGGACGCATACGATCCATTCTCTGCATCCACTGAAATCTCCATCAGGCTTCCACAATTCTCAAATGCGCCCAATACCTCTACGTCATATACTATGAAACGGATCGTTTTCAACTCTATATTAGAAACGCTTTTCGGCACAGCTATACTTGTCAGTCCAACGCAATTTTGAAAGGCGGATATTCCTATATTTTGAACCCCGTCCGGAATTGCTACGCCGCCCTTTCTCCCTTCCGGACAGCAGAGCAGACTCGTCTTTTCCTTATCGTACAACATGCCGTCCTGCGAGCTGAACCAGGAATTGCCATTTCTGACTACGATTTCCTCCAAATTTATGCAGCCGGAAAATCCACTGCCATATTTCCCATCATAACTGATATTACCAATATTGCTGACGCTTTCCGGTATTGTAAGACTTTTAAGCTGGCTGCAGTTTAAAAACGCCTCTCCGTCTATGCAGGACACCGTCAGCCCGTCTATCTCAGAGGGAACATTCAGCTCTGTCTCCGTCCCTCTATATTTTGTAATTTTTGCTTTATCGTCCGCCAGTTCCTCATACTCAAAATCACTCTCCGCATTCGTCTGGCTTTCTACTGTCTGCGCATTTGCCGCCCAAACCATGTCCGCCCTGGCAAGAGCAAACGCCGCGCCCGCCGCAACGCACAACGCAAACAATGTCACTCGTCTTCTCTTCATTTTGTTCCTCCTTTTCTCCTTTGTCTGTTCGTCTTTCTGTTATTATCAATATTAGTTTACACTTCTTTTTTCGGTATATCAATGCTAAAACTACGAATTTCTATCCGCGTATTTCAAAAAATGTAATTTATGAAAATTGCTCTCTTTTGGATGTTGTCAAAAGTTTTAAAAGATCATACAATAAAAGCGGGAAATCTGCCGGCTTTTATTGGCACGGTTTTTATAACGGGACTGATTGGGGGGGGTACTTATTGCAAATCTTTGATTTTTCAAACCCCCAAATATTTGGCAAAAGAATCTTTGCGCCGGGAGGGAGATGGAAGTATGAATCAAATGGAACAATTTTTACAATGGGTAAAAGAATCCGATAATATTGTATTTTTTGGAGGCGCCGGGGTTTCCACAGAAAGCGGGATACCGGATTTTCGAAGCGTGGACGGTCTTTACAATCAGGAATATGATTATCCGCCCGAAACAATTTTAAGTCATTCATTTTATATGCGGCATACGTCGGAATTTTATCGTTTTTACAGAAACAAGATGCTTTGCCTTGACGCTAAGCCAAACGCCGCCCATAAAAAGCTGGCCGAGCTGGAAGCGGCCGGAAAGCTAAGGGCTGTAATAACGCAAAATATTGACGGGCTGCATCAGGCTGCCGGAAGCAAAACGGTCTTAGAGCTTCACGGAAGCGTACACAGAAATTACTGTCAGGAATGTGGAAAGTTATTCGATGCCAAATACATATTAAACAGCAAAGACTGTCCCGTTTGCGATGCATGCGGAGGTAGCATTAAGCCGGACGTGGTATTATATGAAGAAGGGTTAGATAACGATACGATGCGTCAGTCCATTCATTCCATAGCAAACGCAGACATGCTGATAATCGGAGGAACTTCGCTTGCCGTCTATCCGGCGGCCGGACTGATCGATTATTATCGGGGCAATAAACTGACGCTTATCAATCAATCTGCCACGCCTTATGATAGTCGGGCGAACCTTCGGATAGAGGGAAAAATAGGCGAGATATTTTCAAATATAAAATAAGAAAGAAGCATACAGAGGGAAAAGCAAAATGCAGTTTGAAACAGGAGATATTGTAAAATTAAAGAAGAAACATCCCTGCGGAAGTTTTGAGTGGGAAGTTTTGCGCGTCGGAGCTGATTTTCGGCTCAAATGCCGCGGCTGCGGCCATCAGATTATGATTGCGCGCAAATTAGTTGAAAAAAATGCAAAAGAAATCCGAAAAGCCCTTGATTCCAAATAAATATTATGCTATTATACCTACTTGTGAAAAACTATAAATTCCTTGCTCTTTCAGGAAAAATCCCCATGAAGACTGTTATGGGAGCAGAGAGGGCCAGAGACCAAAAGGAGGTACAATTGCATGAACAAATATGAATTAGCGCTTGTTGTTAATGCAAAAATCGAAGATGATGTCAGAACCGCCACAGTTGAGAAAGCAAAAGAGTATATTACTCGTTTTGGCGGAACCGTAACGGAAGTTGATGACTGGGGTAAGAAAAGATTGGCTTACGAAATCCAGAAAATGAGAGAAGGCTTCTACTATTTCATCCGCTTCGAGGCGCCGGCAGACGCTCCGGCACAATTGGAGCAGCGCGTCCGCATTATGGACAACATTCTTCGTTTCTTATGCGTTAGAACAGACGAGGCATAAGCAGAAAAGAGGAAAATATATGAATAAAGTAATACTTATGGGACGATTGACACGAGATCCGGAAATCCGGTATTCCCAGGGCGAGCAATCTACTGCCGTCGCAAGGTATACGCTTGCGGTTGACAGAAGGTTTAAACGCGACGGCGATCAGCAGACGGCTGATTTTATCGGATGCGTAGCATTCGGACGCCAGGGCGAGTTCGCTGAAAAGTATCTGCGCAAAGGAATTAAAATTGCAGTCACCGGCAGAATCCAGACCGGAAGCTACACCAACAGAGACGGACAAAAAGTATATACAACGGATGTTGTTGTGGAAGAACAGGAATTTGCAGAAAGCAAATCGGCCAGTGACAGCAGCGGAGGATTTACTCCGGCAGACAGGCCGTCGCCAAGCGTAGCGGCAGGAGACGGCTTTATGAATATACCGGACGGTATAGATGAGGAGTTGCCTTTTAACTAGATAAATACAGGAGGTAATAAAATGGCTTTTAATAAAGAGGGAAAAGACGGCGGTTCTTTTAAAAGAAGACCGATGCACAGGAGAAAAAAAGTTTGCGTATTCTGCGGCAAAGATAACGTAATCGACTTTAAAGATACCAACAAATTAAAAAGATACGTTTCCGAAAGAGGAAAAATTCTTCCGAGAAGAATTACGGGAAATTGCGCAAAGCACCAGAGAGCGCTGACCGTTGCCATCAAAAGGGCTCGTCACATTGCACTAATGCCCTACGTAACAGACTAAAAAAACAGACGAATCGACTATTCTTATATGGATAGCCGGTTCGTTTTTTTACTTTTTTGAAAAAAATGCCTTTGCTTTCGAACGTCCAATTCTTTCCATTTCAGCAAAAACCGAAAAGAGGGGTTGACAAGAAAATATGTCTATGATATTATCATGCCGTAACATTTTTGTAATAAATGTAATAATTC
>CATOKN010000017.1 GCA_951800425.1 uncultured Lachnospiraceae bacterium | reverse complement strand
GTTGCCGGAACGCACGGAAAAACAACGACGACTTCCATGCTCAGCCAGATTCTTCTTGCCGCAAACGCCGACCCGACAATTTCCGTAGGCGGCATGCTGCATGCCATCGGAGGCAATATCCGCGTGGGAAGCTCCGACGTTTTTTTGACGGAAGCCTGCGAATATACCAACAGCTTTTTTCATTTCCGTCCAAAGTACAGCCTGATTTTAAATATCGAAGAAGATCATCTTGATTTTTTCAAGGATATAGACGACATTCGCCGCTCTTTTCGTAAATTTGCCCAAAACACGCTTCCTGGCGGCTCCATCATCATAAATCGGGAAATCAGCCGCTATGAAGAAATTACAGACGGATTGTCCGCAGATGTAATTACCTTTGGCGAGACGGATGAAAGCGACTACTATCCCGCCGATATTTCCTACAATGAAACGGGTTGCGCTTCGTATACCCTGATGCGCCGGGGCCTTGCTTTGTTTCCGGTAAACCTTTCCGTTCCCGGCAGACACAATTTATTGAATTCTCTCGCAGCGCTTGCGGCCGCTCTGGAATTTCAGGTTTCTGCGGACGCGGCTAAGCAGGGTATTTTTCTTTATAAGGGAACGGACCGCAGGTTCGAGTTTAAGGGCGTATTTGGGGATGAGGTTACGGTGATTGACGACTATGCGCATCATCCGACGGAAATTTCAGCCACGCTGTCCGCGGCCAGAAATTATCCTCATAAGCGGATTGTCTGCGTGTTCCAGCCCCATACTTATTCCAGAACAAAAGCATTTCTGGCAGAATTTGCAAAAGCTCTTTCCGCCGCAGACATTGTCGTTCTTGCAGAAATTTATCCCGCAAGAGAAACCGACACTCTGGGCGTCAGCTCTTCCATCCTCGCAGAATACATCGAAGAACTTGGAACAGAAACATGGCATTTTTCTTCTTTTGAAGAAATTGAAAATTTTTTACAAAAAAAATGTGCCAAAGGAGACCTGTTGATAACTATGGGCGCCGGAGATATTGTGAACATTGGGGAAAACCTCCTTTCCCGGTAAGTTATCCACATTATCCACATTCCGCTTTTACAGTTATAAACAATTGGAATGTGGATTTCTTTTACAGATTTTTTTGCCGGAATGCCTGATTTTTCCATGTTCTCCACCCTTGTCCCAAAACTTATCCACATTATCCACAATTATGCAACCCCTTGATTTTACTGGATTTGCGGAAAAATTTGCTCTTTTCATTTTCAAAAACCCATGCTATAATCGGGAACAGATTAGAGAGTTTGGAGAGAGAATTATTATGGCTGACATTATTTTAAACGGCAGTGGCTTATTATCTTCCACTTGCGTTCCCAATATCTTCATAGACAAATATATGACTAACGCAAACGGAGAATTCGTAAAAATTTACCTCTACTTAATCCGCTGCATGGAACAGAGCAAAAACGCCTGCTCTATTTCCGAACTCGCGGATGTATTCGACCACACGGAAAAGGACGTCCTGCGCGCGCTGGCTTACTGGGAAAAGATGCGCCTCTTGCATCTGGAATACGACGACAACAGCGAAGTATCCGGCATATCGCTGGAATTGCCTGAGAAAAACGCCCCGTCTTTCTCAGAGCCAAAAAAAGCACAGGAAAATCCCAGTCCCTCTGAAGCGAAAAACCAGTATTCTACGGAGCAGATGGAGCATTTCCAAAATGACGAGGGCTTACAGGAAATACTGTTTATCACGGAAAATTATCTGGGAAGAACTTTAAATTCCACAGACATCCGCACAATTTTATACTGGTATGACGGGCTTCATTTTTCTACGGACCTAATTGAATATCTGATTGAAACATGCATCAGCAACGGACATACAAGCCTTAGATATATGGAGAAAATCGCTCTTTCCTGGGCCGACGCGGGCATTTCTTCCGTAACGGAAGCCAAAAAAGAACACAGTCTGCATAACAAAGACGCATACGCCGTAATGAAAGCGTTTGGAATCAGCGGACGAAACCTGATTTCCTCCGAGCTTAAGAAAATAGCCAAATGGACAGGTTCCTACGCCTTTTCCATGGATATTATACGGGAAGCCTGCCGGCGCACCATACAAGCCACCGGCAAGCCAAGTTTCGAATATGCCGACACAATTTTATCCAACTGGCACAAAAACAATATACATACATTGAAAGACATTGTAAAATCAGACTCTGCGCATCAGAAGTCAAAAACCGCTTCCAAAACCAGGGAAGCTCTCCCGCGCTCTTATGCCGGAAACCGTTTCAACGAATTTCCGCAGCGGAATTACAATTACGATCAGCTTGAAAAACAGCTTTTGAACACTACGCATTAACTTAGAAATCAGGAGAACTACTTTATGCCATTAAGCAATTCACAATACGATACGATTATCCGGGAATATCAGGTCAGACAAATAGAAAATCAGCATGCCGTGGATAACCGCATGCGGGAAGTCTATGGAAAAGACGAGCGTTTAAAATCGATTGACGACGCCATATCTTCCTGCTCTGTAGTACAGGCCCGAAAATTATTAAGCGGAGACGTTACGGCTCTTTCCAAACTGCGCCGGCAGCTTTCCGACTTTAAACAGCAGCGTCTGGATATTTTAAAGGAACTGGGTTACTCCGAGCATTATTTTGAACCCTCCTATGAATGTCCCGACTGCAAAGATACCGGCTATATTGAGAACGAACGCTGCCACTGTTTTCAGCAGCGCGCCATCGATCTGGTCTATACTCAGTCGAATATCAGAAGCATTCTAAAGAACGAAAATTTTGAAGCGTTTTCCTATGACTTTTATTCTGAAACTGACAGCAATCCGGCAACGGGACTGACTTCTCTTGAAACCATCCAAAACGCCGTAAGCGACTGTCGGAAATTTATCGAAGAATTTGACGTTTCCTTTTCCAATCTGTTCTTTTACGGGGACACGGGCGTAGGCAAGACCTTTCTGTCCAACTGCGTCGCAAAAGAACTGCTGGATACAGGGCATTCCGTCATCTACTTTACAGCCTTTCAGTTATTTGATATATTAAAAAGAAACAACTTCTATAAAACTACGGAAGAAGATATGATTGCGGCCCATCAGAACATCTTTGAGTGCGATCTGTTGATTATTGACGATCTTGGAACAGAACTGCCAAATTCTTTTACTGTCTCACAGTTATTTTTATGTCTGAACGAGCGTATGCTCCGCAAAAAATCTACTATCATTTCCACCAATCTGACCATCAATCAGGTAGCGGAAATTTATTCCGAACGTACTTTTTCAAGAATATCCAGCAGCTACATTATGCTGAAGCTGTTTGGTGATGACATCCGCATCCAAAAAAAACTTCGGTAACTCATATGTAACATATATTCATGGAGGATAATATGGCAAACGATAAACGATTATTACAAACGCTTCCAACCGGCGCTCTTGGATTGATTCCACTGGAGAGTTTTCAGGAAATGGGAGAAAAAGTGGACAGGCATCTGGTCAAATGGCGGCAGAAGAGAGAGCATGCGCTTTCCGACACCATTGCGCTCAACAGTTATAAACGCGACTCATATATCATGGGCGCTTCCTGCCCGCGTTTTGGCAGCGGCGAAGCAAAAGGAGTCATCAAAGAATCCGTACGGGGATATGACCTTTATCTTATGGTAGACGTAACGAATCACCATCTGACCTACTCCCTCTGCGGACATACCAACCTGATGTCCCCGGATGATCATTTTGCAGATTTAAAACGCATCATCGCGGCAGTAGGGGGAAAAGCCCGGAGAATTACTGTCATTATACCTTTCTTATACGAAAGCCGCCAGCATAAGCGTACTTCCAGGGAATCCTTAGACTGCGCGCTGGCGCTTCAGGATCTGATTAACATGGGCGTCGACAATATTATCACCTTTGACGCGCACGATCCAAAAGTGCAAAATGCGATTCCACTGAAAGGCTTTGACACCGTACAGCCCGCCTACCAGTTTATCAAAGGCATCTTAAACAATGTCAAAGGCTTAAAAATTGACAATGACCACATGATGGTAATCAGTCCGGACGAAGGCGGAACAAACCGTGCCATTTACCTGGCAAACGTACTTGGCCTTGACATGGGCATGTTCTATAAACGACGTGATTACAGCAAAGTCGTGGACGGTCGCAACCCCATCGTAGCGCATGAATTTTTAGGAGCCTCTGTGGAGGGAAAAGACGTACTGATTATTGACGATATGATTTCTTCCGGCGACAGCATGATTGACGTGGCCACCGAGCTGAAAAAGCGAAAGGCAAACCGCATTTTTATGATTGCGACATTCGGGCTGTTTACCAACGGCCTCGAAAAATTTGACAAGGCATATGAGGACGGCATTATTTATCGTCTTCTGACGACAAATCTGACCTGGCAGGATGAAGAGCTTCTAAAAAAGCCTTACTATATCAACTGCGACATGAGCAAATATATCGCATACATTATCGACACTTTAAACCATGACGTATCCATCAGTGATTTGCTGGATCCATATGAAAGGATTTACCGTCTTTTGGATAAATACAGAAAAGAAAACGCATAACGGCAAAAACGCCCTCCGGATAAACCGGAGGGCATTTCATTTTCTTTCTTATGGATTAGAACAGGCTAATCTGTCCTTCTATTTTATTGTTAATCACATAATATGCTTTCCATTCCTGTGGTTTCAAATACACCTTAAGGGATTTAATTGAGGATTCGCGATGTCCTTCCGCCACATATGCAGCTTTTACTTTTTCTACAATGTCATTTATGTTTGCTTCCTGCTCTCCGGCGGGATCGTCATAATACTGTATAAATAATTCCGGTACCATAGTCTCTTTTTCCTTTACTGTTTTCTTTGGTTTTACTGCCGCTTTCTTTACGGAAGCTACGACTTCTTTTTTTACTTCTTCTTTTTTCACTTCTTCTTTCTTTGGCTCTTCCTGCTTTACCTCTTCCTTCTTCGGCTCTTCTTTCTTCACCGCTTCAGGCTTCACTGCCGCTGTCTGAGCCGTAGCCACTGCTGCTTTCTTGTTCGCTTTCACCTCAGATGCCTTTCCTTTTACATCTTTTGCCATGATTGACCTCCCTAACTTAAAACCTATTCACAAACTAAAAATTTTTCCATTGCAATCAGTGCTTCTTGTTCATCGTTTCCTTCCGTAACGATATTGACCCTCATTCCCTTAGAGGGATTGAACGCCATGATTCCCATAATGCTTTTTGCATTAATTCTTCGGTTTTCACTCTCCAGGGTAATATTGCTGTCAAACTGACAAGCTGCCTGCACCAGTTCAGCAATCGGATTATCGTGTTTCTCTGAAACACTTGAAACTATAACTTCCTTCTGACTCATCTACTCTTTCCTCCTAAAGTACAATCATTAATATATACCATAATACTTAATTTTACAATATGTTTTTGGAAAATCATTAATTTCCACGAAAGAAACCTCTTTCCACATTAAAAATTATGCACTTTTTCAATAATTAGCACTTTTTTACTCCCACCGGATATATCCGAAAAATACGTTTCCCGCGTTGTTAAACATTTCCGAGGCATCGTTTAAGCCCATCTTTTCCGACTCTGCCGTCATGGGATTGTAAAGGTAGACATTTTTCGCGTCATATCCCACAATCAGTACGGCTTCCGTCCCATTTTTCATTGCAAAAACGGGCGTTTCCAGGTTGATGTAATAGAGAACGGATTCCAGGCTGCAGCCGCTCAAATCAAGCGCCGTAACGTCTTCCATCGTCGTTTCCAGAATCTCTTTCGGCGTCTTTCCCTGGCTAATCAAAGCCGTGACTCCAATATTGATGGATTCCTGTTCCAGCATGGCGCTGACGCATCGGGCGATAGAAGTCCCCGCAGCGTCTTCATCCCCGACTTTTACTTCAATTGCAGGCTGTATGGATTTTCTGGCGCGCTTCCAGACGTATTGCTGCTTCTTTCCAATGACTACGCCCATCGCTTCGTTTGCAACGGAAATCGCTTCCTTTAAGTCGTCTGTCACGCGAAGCACGTCTCCTCTCGCATAAGCATAGTAACTGCTCTCTTCTCCTGTCTGGTCGAGAGAAATCTCACGGCTTTCCTCCAGCACCACTTCTTTTGGCGTCAAAAGCTTTGGCGACGCTGTGTTTACCCCTTTTGCAAGAAAAAGCTGCACCTGCGTCTGTTTTTCTTCCGTTACGGTCGTATGCACGCCTACAACCGTAGCGCTGTCTCCCTCCCGGTTCATAATCGTATCCCTCGGCGCTTCTACATATGCCATACCGTTAAACTGTATTCGGTTTAAGTACATAATATAATCTTCAATTTCAATATCTGATACAAAATACCCCGGTTTTTCGTAGGTCTTTAACAGCTCCATGGATTCCGCCGCCAGAATGTGAACCTGATGCATTGGAATTGTCACATTTCCTGCCAAATCCGTAAAAACATCTTCCTTTCTTGCCACGCCATATACAAAATCGTCATCCATAAAGCCAAGCGCCTTTAAGGATTCGCTTTTCTTTGTTGTAATTTCCGTTCGTTTTTCCGTGTCCAGATTTACAAATTGAATCGCATCCGACGCGTTTCCCTCCCCTCCGGACGTCCATGCAAAATACCGATGGGATTCTGAAATGGCATAATCGCCCTCTTTCAGTCCGGTAATGTATTCCTGAATCTGCATCGTCATCAAATCAATGCGAAATACCGTTCCCTCCAGCATAATAAAAAATATGCCCTGTCCGTTTTCATACATAAGCTGTCCCAAATCTGCTTTCATGACCTGATAGGATTCGTCGGTTGGAATAAACAGTTCTTCCTCCACGGCGTTTGCAACGCTGTCGTAATTATAAACGCAGATCCCAACTTTTCCCTCATGAATTCCACAGTTCATATAACCGTAAACGACAAAGTTCATGCTCCCCGTTTCATCTACGTTGATAATCCGAATGTCATGCTCGCCATAATTTTCCCTGTCGTCTATTCCCTCGTTTCCAAGGAAGCTAAACACCTGAGACAACTGATTGCTTGTCTCGTTATAACACCAGAGTTCTCCTCCCTGAACAAAGCCGACGATGTCTCCCTTTTCATTCGAGGCAAACTCAACTTCTTCACTCCGGATTCCAAGCTGAATCAGATTTTCGTATACTTCTAAATTTTCGGCCCTGAAAATCTGTTCCATATCCCTTTCGTAGCTTAGAAGATACAATCTGTCGCTTGTATACCGTACGCGATAGTACTCCTCTACATTATAATATTCCAGCTCTCCGTTTATTCCTTTTGACGACACCAGATAATTCAAAAGCACAACCGTATAAGAACTGTTGATTTCTTTTACGGAAGGAACCGGCTTCGTCAGACGCTCCCCTTTAAAGTCCGCCCATGCGACCTGATTTAAGCTGGAATGAATGTCCGTTTTGCTCAAAGTGGAATTATCGCCGGACGCATTTGGCTCCAGATACGTAGCAAGGCTTTTTGCCGCTTCTTTATTAAATGTCTTTTCATGAAAATCCATGGCAAACGCAACGCACAGGCTGGAATGGCAATTTTCCTCCTCCATAATTCTCGTATAATAATATATCGTATCTTTTCCGGAAGAAAGCTTTAAAATGAGCAGATATTCTTCTTCTTCCTCTAACAGGTTCTGAATGGAAATATCCGCGTTGATTTTTCCGTTTTCCTCATCGTAATCTTCAACAACGGCGTCCACAATCAGCCTGTCCATGTCCAGGCTTCTGATTTCATAAGACAGCCCGTCCACCCTGGTATCGTACATGCGTATCTTGACCGGAAGAATCCTGTCGTCATGAATCGGCGTAATCGAATCTCTCATATAGACGGCGTTCATCTGAGACGTATATCCCCGCAGCTCATTGACCTGCATCTGTTCATTTGTGGCGTCGTTCCGTATAAACAGGCTGACGAGCGGCAGCGTCGCGTCGGCCATTTCCGTCGTCAAATCCTGATTGGAATGATTGGTCAGCTGTCCAAAGCCCAATACTCCAAGGCAGAAAACCGCCGCTAATGACAGCCCCTTTATAATCCTTTTTTTCATAGCGCATATTCCACCTTTCCGGCCATGGTTCCCACTTGCGGAACCATGGCTGTTTTGTTTCCATTTTACCACCATCTTTTGCAGCAGCGTCTGCGTCTGCCCCGCCGGCGATAGACTTCATCATATAAAAGCACCTGTATGACGTCCATAAGATCCGGATCCCTGCGGCAGTTTCTGCACTCTGCCTCCTGCATGGGAACGGCCTTGTCATAAATGCCGGCCGCCGTCCGGTACATCAGGACTTTGTCTGGATATTCATCATACATAATGCTTCCTTCGTATTCCATTTTGTCACATTCTTCCTCGACATATGCAAGCAGCTTTTTCATGCATTTGGGATATAGTTCCTTCATACGCTCCATATCGCGTTCGTATTCTTTTTCCGTCTGATATACATTTGTCATCGGATAAGTCAGATAAAAAGGCATTTTTCCGGCATATTCTTCCGGAAGCTGCATATAAGGATCCTGAAAACGGTTCATTGCAACGGCTCCATTTCAAATATCCCTATACTATATGCTGATTTTCGCCAGAAGTTCCAACTCTCAAAAAAAGGTATCTTTCGATACCTTTTTCTTTTCTTATTATATTAATGATATTTATGGGAAATTGCAATAGAAAGTTTATCTGGCTATCCGCAATATTTTCCAATCAGCGATAACAAAGCGTCATGATTTTTGACCGACCAGCCATCGTACGTCATATGTTCTCCCTGAACGGTTTCGCCAAGCTCTACCAGAAATTTTGGAATGTCCGTCTCTTCCATAACGCCAAGCTCTTCTCCAAAGCCCTCCCGTCCAAGCATGGGGCTGCCGCCCTCAAATACCGCAAACGCAGATTTTGGCCCGTTTGGCGTCTGCTTTACGGCGCCCCTAAATCCCAGAGAGCCAATCTGATGCGTCCCGCAGGAAGACGGACAGCCGGAAATATGAACTTTCGGCAAAACGCCGTCGGCAAAATGATGCGGACGCACTGCGTTAAGACAATCCCGCAAAAGTGACTGGGAATCTCTGACGCCAATCTGGCAGATGCTGTTTCCTATACAGGCTACGGATGTTTCAAATAAAGTTTCCGCGCCGTCTTTCGTCAGCTCGAGCAATTCCTCCGCTTCCTTTGCCGTACAGTTAATCAGATACATGCCCTCATCCGGCGATAATCTAATTTCCACCTCTTCCATCTCCTCTATCGCGTCATACAGCTTTCGAAACAGAGACGGTTCTGGGCTTCCTCCGGCCGGATGGTAAGACACGGCATAAAGACCCGGCTGCTTTTGCGCAATGGCTCTGGGATGCGAAATCACGCCGTCTCCTTTTTTTGTTATCTCATCAGACAACGCGCTGATTTTCAAATCTTCTCCCTCCAGCGCTTTTTTCAGATTTTCCTGATACGCCTTTCGGTATCCGTCGCGGCCCAAATCCTCCTGCATATACCGCGTCCTCGCTCTGGAACGGTTCTGATAATTTCCATGAGCCACAAACGTGTCAATCATCGCTTTGATATGATACAGCGTCTCTTCCGGCTTTACGCTTTCCGCCACCAAAACGCCCATCATGGGATTTCTTCCAAGCCCTCCCGCGCTGTAAACGTCAAACGTCTGATCTGCTTTAGCTACAAAGCCCAAATCCCGGAATGTCGCATGCGCGGTATTGTCCTCGCTGTTTGAAAAGCAGACCTTTAATTTTCGCGGAAGTTCCACCGACCACAGGATGTCCGTCAGATAATCCGCGGCCGCCGTAACGCAGCCCGTTACGTCAAAAGGCTCCCCTTTCCTGACTCCGCTTAACGGAGACATCATGACGTTTCGCGGAAAATTCCCGCCGCATCCCTTTGTAATAATGCCGTATTCCCATGCCTCGCCGACCAGGGCGCATATTTGATCCGCTTTCAGATTGTGAAACTGCACCGTCTGGCACGTTGTAACATGCAGCCGGTCAATTCCGTATTTTTCAATACTCTCCACAATAAACCGAAGATTTTTTTTCGTAATCCTTCCTCCGGTCAGCCTGAGGCGCAGCATTCCGACTTTGCCACCGCGCTGCGCATAGCTTCCGAATCCGCCCGAAAAGCTTTTGTATTCCGCAACCGATGATTTCCCCTCATAAAACTGCCTTGTTACTTCCTGAAACTTACTAATTTCCTCTTTTAATTTCCCTGCGTCTTTCATATCCTTCTCCTTTCTATGCCTTAAAAAAACTGCTCCATAGCATAGTATGAAGCAGTTTTTTAAAATTATTTATGCCCTATTCCAATATCAATTCATTTTCCGTGCCATTCACGTCGGGATTTACATAAATATATTCCTGCGTGCTTCGAAATACCGTATCGCTCGATCCCATCTGATTTACCACGACAGTATCTCCGTCTTCAATATCCCCTGCATACATCCGCAGCTTCGAGCCGTTGATATAAAATGTGGGAACCTTTTCTCCGTTGACAAAAATTCTGCTCCAGCGGGTAAAATTTTCACCGCTTAAGGTCACGTAACCCTCATAAGACGAGGGACGAACCTCCTGAATCGCAGTTTCTTCCACGCCCATGACAAGCTCCGTCGCCGGATATGGATTTTCCCCGTTATATGCGTATCGCTCGCCGTACAGCAAATCGTACTGCAAATGGTTCAGTCCAATCAAAAAGCTATCGTATTTATTGGTTCCCTTATCCAGGGCGTTCTGTTCGTATGTAAAAATCGTTCCCTCGTGAATATCCAGCGCATTCGTCGTACTCGCCAGCAATTCATATGCGGCAAGATCCGCGTCTTCTTTTGGAAGTCCGAAATTATTCCAGGTCGCATACTTCGTCTTGAAAATATCCCCGCTTACCATATCGCCGTCGGCCAGTCCAAGGCTTGGCAGATGGTCGCCGAAAAATACGACAATCGTATCTTCGCCCCTCTGATTCAGCGCGTCCGTCAGATTTTTGATGAACTTATCCACTTCATGTATCATATTGACGTAATATTCCCACTGATTGTTTGCAGCTTCATCTTCCGCGCCGCTTACAAGAATCTGCGGATTCGTCAGCACCTTATCCGACGGATAATCGCCATGCCCCTGTACGGTAATCGTATAAACAAAGTCCGGCTGATCTTTCGTCGAATCCAGCGCCTTAACCGTTTCTTCAATCAAAATATCGTCCGTCGGCCAGGAGCCAAGCGGCGTATATTTCCGGATATTCATCAGCTCCTTGCTGGTAAAGGAATCAAATCCCATCATGGAAAACGCGTTTGCCCTGCTGTAAAAATTTCCGCCGTTGTTATGTACGACATGCGTGCCGTATCCGATTTTTGAAAGATCGGAGGCAATGCTTTCGCAGTCGGTCTGTTTTAAAATCGTCTTATACGGATATTCTCCCGTTCCAAAATACTGCATGCTCATACCCGTGAGAATCTCGAATTCCGTATTGGCCGTTCCGGCGCCTACGACCGGCACGGTCAGATAGCCGGACGTATAATTTTTCGTCAGCTCCCGAAAATTTGGAATCGGATCTTTCGAAAAGCTTAATTTGGCAACCTCTGTCGGATCGATAAAGGACTCCAACAGTACGGTAATAATATTCGGCTTTTTCTTCTGCTCTGCGCCGTCGTCTTTTTTTGACTCTGCTTTTGCAGAAGCTACCGATTCTTCCGAATAGCGTTTCGGCTTGCTCATGCCCCTGTCGACTACGCTTGTGGAAAATCCGTATACAAATCCATAATTCTCATATCCCTGCGCAATATTGGCAAAGTAGGAAGCCAGAATATTGGAATTCTGCGCCGCCTGCGTCGTAATCGGAATCATCAGAAAACAGACCGCCACCATACAGGGCGTCAGGTATTTTCTGCGTCTCCCCTGAAATTTTGGCCCTTTGACAAACATATAAACGCAAAATGCCAGGAACAGCCCCACGACGATGACAACTGCCGCCGCTTCTTTCGCCGTAAAATAATTGGTGTTCTGCATTGCCAGAAGGTCGGAAATGCACTTTAAATCCGTATATCCAAACGGCGTAACCCTGTTCGATAAAATACAGCCGTTAATCGTTCCCAGAAAAATCCAGAAACCGCTGATGATCAAACGTGCAAACGCCCGTCTTCGAACTAAATACACCAAAGCCAGGGAAGCAAAAATCAAAAATGAATTGTAGGCAAATGCAAACGTATGCAAAGCCAGAAACTGAAACGCCCCCACGATGGAATGCCTGGAAATCACCTCAATGGCAAAGCACAGCAGCATGGAAAGCAGCATATGGGCCAAAAGAGAATACCGGTTAAACAAATAGATGATACGCTCCTTTTTCTCCTGATTTATCTTTAATTTAGGAATGCATCTGATGAAACGCTTCATTGCAAACCCCTCCTGTTCGTTCTGTCGTTATTTTTCCATTTTTTGGTCTGGTACCTTATTTTTCTTTTGCGTATTCAAGAATATAACTTAAAATGTTAAAAATCAATGGAAAACTTCTATAAAATTTTCTTAAGAATTCTTCAGAAATCGCTCAATATAAATAAATTATGTTGAAAATGTGAAAAAAAGAAGAAGATTTTTAAAAAAACAGGAGGCGCTCCTTACCTGTTGTGACTAAGGTGAAGCGCCTGATTTAACAAAACCATACGAATCGGCCAACAGACAATCCGTCTGCCGGCCGATATTTTGTTTACTTTTTGTTTTTGACTGCATCTGTCTTTATGATAAATTTCACAGTTCCCGCCGTCTGGTCCGGCTTTCCTCCGAAAGATTCGTAAGACTGACCCGCCTCCATTACTGCCTTAAGACGCTCGGTAAATTGTTTTACGTCTCCCTGATAGCTATTAGCCAGCTTTTGAATCGCTTCTTTGTCAAATTCCACAAAGCCATCCGCCAGTTCTTTCGAACCGTCCTTTAACTTTTTCACTCCGGCCGTCAGCTGATCTTTGCCATTGGATAATTTATCTGTTCCGTCATTTAATTCGCTGTTTTTTGACGCCAGCGTCTGGCTGCCGTCGTAGAGCCGGTCAATTCCCTCTGTCAGCTTTGGCGCTTTTTCAGACATGCCGCCTACTCCCTCGCTTAACGCGCGCATGCCGCTGACCAGACTGTATCCTGATTTTGCGTCTTTCTTTTCGATGCTTTTTGCAATCTGGCGTTTTGCCGATTCCGCGCCCGCAATCGCCGCCTGAGAGGCCGCCTGAGAAGCCGCCGCCTTTGCTCCCTGTCTGACGCTGTCTGCTACGGAAGTTCCTACCAGATC
>CATOKN010000016.1 GCA_951800425.1 uncultured Lachnospiraceae bacterium | reverse complement strand
TAATACCGCTTTCCGGCCACAAACCGCATACCAGTTCCGCCATTTCTTTTATAGAGACAGCCGTATCCATATTTGTCACATTATAGGCTTCCGCAGGATTTCCATTGACAAGAATAAAGAAAATAGCAGATACGGCGTCTTTTGTATAGCAATAGCTTCGAATGGTATTGCCCGGCGTATGCAGCACAATATCTCTTTTTTCCGCAGCGCATCTTGCAAACTCGGCAAAAACGCGATTATCCTGATATTCCACGCCGGCGCCAAACGTCTGAGACAGCCTTGCAATTTTTACCGGAACCCCATATTCTGAGGCATAGGCCGCGCACATGCACTCCGCCATACGCTTTCCCTCAGAATAACTGCTTCGTACGCTTAAAGGATCCAGGTATCCGTAATCTTTCTCCGATATTTTGGCGCTGTCTGCTTCCGGCGTCCCGTATACTTCCAATGAAGACAGGTAAACTACCGCCTTAGATTTTTTCATTCTGGCAAATTCCAGGACGTTTCTTGTGCCGTCCAAAGCGGTAAATATTGTTTCAACCGGCTGGGTAACAAAATATTTGGAACTCGTGGAACTCGCGCCGTGTATGATATAATCGGCCTCATTCTCACAGACAATCGGATGATTAATATCTCCGTAGTAAAACGCAAGGCCCTCTGCGTCATACAAATCCCCAAATACTTTCCGCGCCTTTTCTTCGCTTCTCGCCATAGCTGTAATCCGTATCTTGCTTCCGCGCAGGCGATTCATGCACAGCAGCGACATGACAATCTGGGAACCGAGCAGCCCCGTGGCTCCCGTTACAAACACGCTGCTGTTTTTTAATGTTTCATAAAACACTTTCTGATTAGCAATTTCTTCCATATCCCTGAAAAGGACTTCATCCCGTTCCATCATCTTCTCCATCGTTTTCTCCATGATAATTCTAATATTTCTAATTCTTACATTTTTTGCAGTTTTTGAAAAATTATTACATCTTTAAACTATATCATCCACTAATCTGCCGGTTATGTCAAGCCACATATTGAAAACTCAAAGCGTTTCCGCCGCCTGACAGAATAAAATGGCAATTCTTGACAGATAATATCACTATGTTTTAGAATGAACGCATGATGAAACAGGGGGAAATTAAAATGAAAATTGGAATATTATCCATAAACGCCCATACAAAGGTTCTGAATTTTGCATCTCCGCTCCATACCTATGCATTTTGGTCCTTTTTGAAAGAACATGGAATCGAAAGTACGATTATTGATTACAAACCCGTTTATTATCAGGATTTTGACGCAAGACATCCTTTGGATTACTACAAAGAACATCCGAAAGATGACGCAAAATTGCAGAAAAGCCTCCTGGAAAAATGGGAACGCCTGTATCAGGAACGGGAAATCCGCTTCGATCGTTTCGAAGAATTTATTGAAACCTATTATCATAAAACAAATCAATGTTATACCGCCAAATTGCTGCAGACGGAAGATCCCGGATTTGACTGCTACATCTGCGCGACTGACGTTATCTGGAAATGCGGCCCCAAAGGCAATTTTGACAAAGGCTTTCTTTTAAAACGCAGACAGCTAAAAGGAAAGAAAAAAATCGCATACGCCGCCAGCAGAGGGGCAAGCGAATATTCTTCCGAACAGGCAAAAATATTTTTTAACAGCATCAGCGATATAGACTATCTTTCCGTACGAGAAAAAAGCCTGAAAGAGTACATCCAAAAGCATTCCGAGCTTCCGGTGGCCCATGTTCTGGATCCTGTCTTTCTTCGCGAGAAAGATTTCTATTACAATCTGGCTGTTTCCCCAAAAGAAAAGGGATACGTCCTGATCTACACCGTAATGGCGGAAGCAAGGCCGCTTGTTGAAATGGCAGTCGCCTTTGCCGCCGCCCGTAATTTAAAAGTCATCGAATTAAGTGAAAATTTCCAAAACGCCAATGTTCCGGACGGTACGTACCATCCGGTTCTTTATGGACTTGGCATCGAAGAATGGCTTGGATATATGAAAGACGCAGAATATATTTTTACAAACTCGTTTCATGCATGCTGCTTTTCCATTATTTTTGGCAAACAGTTCTTTGCGGGCAAACGACGCGGAGATAAAATCGGTTCTCTGCTGGATATGTTCCATCTTGCAAACCGCCGCGTCGACGAAAATGAACTGGACAAGGCGCTTCGCATGCCGGATACAGACTTTAAAGAAGCAGAAAGCCTTCGTCTGCAATATGTAGAGGAATCTTCCTCTTTCCTGTTAAACGCCATACGCGATTTGGAGCATTCCGACCATAAAAACCATAAAAATCTCGTACATGAAGACGTATTTACGAAAAACGAATCTGCGCCTGACCAAAAAAGCGGCGCCCAGGAGGGCCGGCTGAAAAAAATGCTGCGGCGATTGTATAAATAACTTCCCGAAATGCCCAGGGAGCGGCTTTTGCCGCTCCCTACTCTTTCCCCATAGCCCGGTTCATTCTCGTTTCAATGCGATTGGTAAGTCCATATCCAAAGGCCTGTTCATCTTCTTTATACTGAAGCAAGCTGCGAAAGATATAGACGTCTTCCGGCGTTGTAACCTTGATATTTCCCCGGTTTCCCATAACCATATGGGCTTTCATTCCCTGGCTTCGAATCATCGTGCAGGCGTCTACCATATTTTCATAGCCCCCGTCTGATTTCCGAACAGCATCATGAACTGCTATAATGTCTTTCAAATAGAAACTCTGCGGAGCCTGAGCGGCAAATGTTTCTTTCCGGTAAGGAACCTGCCCGACCTCTGTTTGATCTTTGCTAATCAAAATCGTCTCATAGCATGGCGTACAGGTAATTCCATTTCCATACTTTTCCACGCTTTCAATATTGTTGCTGATAACCTCATAAGATACGAAAGGACGCACTCCGTCATGAATTAAAACGATAGAATCTTCCGGATTTTCACTTTCCGCCGCTTTCAGCGCATGGTAAATAGAGTCCTGCGCCGTTGCTCCGCCGGGAATGACTTTTACAACCTTTTTTAAACGATATTCCTCAATCAGTTCCTGCATATACGAAATATACGTATCCAAAACGGAAAGATATATTTTATCAATTCTTCCATGATACTGAAAAAGCTGGAGCGTATAAATAATAATGGGCTTTCCATTGATTGTAAGAAACTGCTTAGGTATACCGGAACCCATGCGCACGCCGCTTCCTCCGGCAAAAACAATTGCAATATTCAAGATTTTCCCTCCTTTGTGACCTCATCGACGCCCCGCTTCCATCCTTCCGGAAGAAAATCCAGCGTCTTTCTATGCGCGTTTCGCTTTTTTACACGCTCAAGTTCCATCCTGATTTGCTCCGGAAGCTGTCCCAGAACAATCCAGTCAATGACCCGGTCAGAAGCATTGCTGTCAATATAGTCAAAATGATGTTCGATATATTGTTCCACTTTTTCACTTTCAAAATCCTTTTTCAAAAAGGCTTCTAAAAATTCCGCAAACGTATAGCAGACCTTTCCGGGCGCAGACTTCTCATAATCGCGGTGAAACCCTCTGGAAAGCGAATACTGCACCTTATCATAAGCAAAAAACATCATCGGCTTTCTCATCAGGGAATATTCAAAAATATTGGAGGAATAATCTGTAACGAGAAGATCCGTAATGTAAAACAAATCATTAATGCTGGGATATTTCCCTACGTCTATAAATTTATCCCGGTACTTTTTATCAATTGGAACTTTTGCGCTTACCCATGGATGCATCTTAAAGAGAACGACGTATTCGTCTTTACACGCTTCATATAATCCTGCAAAATCAATCAAATCATAGGGGTAATGCGCCTCCTTCTTATTTCTTCCCCGATAAGTCGGCGCGAAAAGCATTACTTTTTTCCCCTTGCAGATCGGATATTTCTCATAAAGAAACTTCTCTTTTTCCCGCCTGTAATCCTCCCTTAAAAATTCATCCATGCGGGGCATTCCGGTCGGAAGCACCTGCTCTTCATTTATGCCCCATACTTCTGAAAAGAAACAGGCTATATTTTTGGAGCCTGCAATGCCAAAGTCATACTGCCTGTGGCAGGAGGACGCTCCCGGCACGCCCGAATGTCCCCATCTGCTGTAGCCGGAAGATTTAAATCCGGCCCCCGCATGCCACAGCTGTATCAGTTTCGTATCGTCCCCAAGCTTCATCCAATCCAGCATCGGCGCATGATCGTCAATGAAAATCATGCCGCTTTGCGCAATCATTTTTACCACATGAATCCAGCTTTTCACTCCCTGGGAACCAACGGCGGCGGAACGCGCAGAGAACAGCAGACGATACTCCCTGTCCATCCCTCTTTCTTTCATGCGGTCTGAAACCGCTTTCAAATTAGACGCAATTACCGTATTTTGCTCCGACATAAACAAAATCGTATTTTTTCTTCTGCGTGCATATACGGCCCGATAAAACGCATAGATAATCCGGATAATGTTTTTGGAACTCATCCAGGACGCCCGTATGCTTCCAAACAGATTCAATTTGCTCCAGAAATGCACCATGCCCGGAAAATCCATCGTTGTTTTGGCTCCCGCCAATATGCAGAAGCGAAACGGCAGCGTATCCGATTCTTCTTCCACATAAAATGTCACCGTATAGGACTTCAGATGCTCCGCATACAAAAATGTTCTGGAACAATCCGGCAGATATTCCACAACCCCCGCGTCCGTTTCACATTCTGCCATCTTGCAGTCATTCCGGCAAACAATAATCCGATAATCCCCGGATGGCACGCAGACGTTTTCTCCCCCGTTCGTCACGTTCATCCTCAAATGAAACATGTCTTCTTCCTGTCCGATTATTTCAAACATCGCAGGCGAATAGTACATTTCATTCACCGCATAAAAGCAAAGCTCCCCTTCCCTTTCATGAGAACTGGAATATGTTGTCCTGACGTCCAGATAAAGATAAATTCTTTCCCATCGAATGGCAACTACTGTCGCCGTTATCCTTTTTTCATCAATATAACTTTCCATCGCCATTGTTTTTTATTCCTTTTCTGAAGATTCCTCCAACATCTGCGCATATATTTGTGAAACTTCTTCAATACCGCCAAATGCCGCTATCTGTCCCTGTTCCAAAATCATTGCTTTGTTGCAGATTCTCTGCACCTGTTCCAGTGAATGGGAAACGAATAACACCGTCGTTCCGCCCTCCATCATTTTATGAATTTTTTTCTCGCTTTTTCGCCGGAACCTTCCGTCTCCCACCGACAACACTTCATCCAATATCAGTATTTCCGGATTCGCAATCGTTGCAATTGCAAATCCAAGCTTTGACCGCATTCCGGATGAATAATTCTGTATCGGCACGTCGATAAATTTCTTTAACCCGGAAAACTTTACGATTTCATCGTATTTTTCCTCCAGATACTTTTTACTGTAGCCAAGCATAGTGCCATAAAGAAAAATGTTTTCTCTTCCGGTATACTGTTTTTCAAATCCTGCGCCCAGTTCCAAAAGCGGAACAATTTTGCCTTTATGAATGACCTTGCCTTCCGTGGGCTTGAATACTCCTGCAATAATTTTCAGCAAAGTACTCTTTCCGGCGCCGTTTAACCCCAAAATTCCCAAACGGTCTCCCCGTTCCAGACTAAAATCAATGTTCCTTAAAGCCCAGAATTCATTTTCTTTTTTCAGGCCTGCCTTAAAGAACTTCTTCATCATATCCTGAAACCCATATCCTTTTGCGTTAATTCCAAGATTAAACCTGATCCCGATATTTTCTACAATTAATGTTTCTTTTCCCATAATGCACCTTCCTACAAGGCTAAAATAAAATCGTCCTGCTTCTTATAAAACAAAAAGGTTCCAATGAAAGACAGCGCAATTCCGTAAGCCGCCGCCATCAGAAGGTAATTCCACTCCATCGGCTTTCCCATAATCGCGTCTCTGAAATTTGTAATCACCCCAAAAAGCGGATTATATTTTAAGATCCAGGCATATCCGCTCTCCATAATTTTTCCGGGCATATACATAATTGCGCTCGTATACATGACAACCATCAGAACAACATCCCAAAGGTATTCCATATCGCGGAAAAATACCGTTACCGTCGCTAATATCATGCCGCAGCCATACGTTAAAAGAAAAAGCAGAGCAAACGGAATAAACGCGTACAGCATATGCAGGCTTGGCGCCTGTCCGCAGTAGGCGCAAAGAGGAATCAGCACAAAAAGCGAAATACCGGTTATAATATAATTGAACAAAATGCTTGACAGGGGATATAAGTATTTTGGAACATAAACCTTTTTTATCATGGATGCATTGACGCGTATGGATTTTGCCGCCGACTTGGTAGACGAAGAAAAAAATCCGTAAAACAAGCGTCCACATAATACATACAGCGGAAAATCTTTGCCGCCCCGCCCAAGCAGCGTCCCAAATACAACGGTAAGCACCGCCGTTCCCAAAAGCGGCTCAAGCAGCGACCAGACAAGTCCCAGATAAGATTTCCGGTATTTTAATTTAATTCCTCTTTTTACAAGCTCCCATAAAAGCGTTCTTCTCTTCCAAAATGCTTTAAAATGTTCCATATCGTCTTTTCACCTTTGCTTTTCTCTGTATTGTTTGATGCTGGAAAGAATCAGTTCCGAAACTCTCTTTGCAGCGTTCCCATCCTCCACGGAACGCTTCCCTTCCAAAAATTCTTTTACTTTGGCCCGATATGCCTCCCCGTCAAACGACGCAATCTTTTCCGCAAGCTGACGGTTATCGGAAGCAAGCGGAAACGGAGCCTTTTCCAGCGGATAATAAAGCCCGCGCATCTGTTCGTAGGCAGAATAATCCGTTGCATAAAGAAATGCCGGACGTCCCGTCAGCAAAAAATCAAATACGGCGCTGGAATAATCTGTAATAACCGCGTCGGCTGCGGCAAGAAGCTCCTGTATATCCGGATAATCCGTTACATCCATACATCCATCTCCCCGCACCGCGTCCGCATATTCTTTCATTCTTGGATGCATCCGCATAAGAATCTGCCACTCTCCTCCAAAACGCCCTTCCATGCTTTGCTTCAGCCGGCCATAGTCCAGCGGCTGCTCCCACATTTGAATGTTGTCGCGAAAGGTAGGCACATACAAAAGAATCCTGCAATTTTTCTTCCCGATATGCTTCTCTACCGCAAGCCTTGCCCGCTCCTGCCTTCCGTCAAAAAATATATCATTTCTTGGATGTCCGTACTCCAGCACGGATGTTACATCCCAAAATGCCTGTTTGTAAACTTCCGTTTCAAATTGGCTGTTGGAAATCCAGTAATCGGTATACCTGGAATTTTTCTGCGCAAGAATGACCCAGTTTTTATCAGCCGTCAAACTTTTACAGTCATTTTCAATCTTCTTGATTCCAAAGGACCCGTGCCACATCTGGATATAAATCTGCTCCGGCTTTTTTAAAAGGCCTTTATTCAGATAATGCACCATCTGAAAATTGGAAGCCCATACCAAAGCCGTCGCATACTCTTTCATAGCCTCCGGCGAACCGTATTCCACAAGCCGGAGTTCTTTCGGAAATAATCTTCTCTGTTCTTTAGCGTTTTTTACCGTCCAGACAATGTCCAGATCTGTTCCGCTCTCCAGCAGCGCTTCCGTCACGTATTTTCCATTGCAGCCGTAGCCTTTTCCCATATAATTGTCAAACACAATTTTATTGGATACAATCGGCAGCGGCTCCAGCTTTTCATGATACATGCGGGTATAAGGATCCTTTATCCGAAACGGCGTATGCTTCAGGCGGTAAACCTTGTCTTCGCCTTCAATGTCGTACGATATAAATTTCTTGGCTGCCTGACGAATCTTTTTGACATGGCGATTCAAGATTTCTCACTCCTTACATACATCCGGTATATATCATGCCTTGGATAACGCTCGCTTTCAGGCGGGAGCTTTTCATAATCTCCGTACAGCCGTTCCAGATAGGGATGTATATTCCCGGGAATATAAAAATATCTGCCCGCAAACAACGATTGTTTTAACGGCATCAGATAGCTTCTCGGCATAACCTCTCTTCCATAGCCTGCAACGCCAAACAAACTGCAAATGTTCCTGCTGTCCTTATCGCTCCAGGAAGTCATAATTCTTTTCGTCAGCCGCATATAAAACCGAAACATAACGTCCGGCGTAATTTTTAATATTATCTTTGATATGGCGCGGATTTTTTTCCCTTTATTTTTTACCGGAAGCCGGTATTCAGACAAATAATAAACCAGCGAAGACACCATCTGCACTTTTCTGAGAAACGCGTTCTCCGGTACGCCGTCAATCGGATGAATGTCTATTTTCGCCGTATTCTCATACCCGTTTCCCGCGTGTGCGGAATCGTATAAATATCCGATGGGAGCCTCGGGAATAATGTGGTTTTCTACCGGAGAATAGACAAAATCACCCATCCGGTTCCCCTCTTTTTCCATATAAGCTTCCATCTGCTCAAAATCAGAGCGCATCATAGCAATATCCACATCGTCGTCCCATGGGATAAACCCCTGATGGCGGTATGCCCCAAGCGCGCTTCCTCCCACGAGAAAAAACGTCAGTTCCCTCGCTTCTGTAAAATCTTGAAATGCCAGCAGCATCTCTACCAATCGGCTCTGCAGGCCTTCTAATTCTTTCATTTCAGAAATTCCTCATTTCCCGCCGCATTTTTCCTGGTAATCCTTGCCTGATTATAGCACAAGCCCATATTTGCGTCAATTTTACATCCCGCTTCTAATTCCTCCGAAGAAATTTCCCATAAAAATAAGTCCGAAGCTTCAACGGAATGATGGACACCAATAGCTGTCCCCCCGCAGAAATCAAAAAATCCGGCAGCGCCGAATATCCCGTCTGATAAATCTTCCAACGCGCCTTTATGCCAAGCATGGCATAAGAAAAACTGCCGCGCCTCTTGTACATTCCCTCTCCGGTACGCATATAGACCAAATCTTTTTGTATGTTGTATCCCCTCATGCCGCAAGAAAGCATTCTCACCCAGAGATAATAGTCTTCAAATCCCGGACAATCCATATAATTTCCGGCTTTTAAAACAGAAGATTTCCGAAACATCACAGACGGGTGATTAAACGGATTCCGTCTTTTTGCAAACTTTCGGATTTCCGCATCCGTCTCCGGCACCTTGCGGCCTGCGCCGGTATTTGAAACAGAATCCGAAAATTCGATAATATTTCCGCCGACCAAATCCGCCTGTCTCTCCTCAAGCGCGAGAAGCTGCATTTCGCATCTGTCAGAAACGCTGACGTCATCGCTGTCCATCCGCGCAATCCGCTCATTCCTGCAATAGGCCACGCCATGTCTTAACGCGTTTCCAAGTCCTTTCTGACGCTCGAGACGGATAATCTGAAACAATCCCGGACGCTTTTTTTCCATCTCTTCTATAACCCCGTCCAGTTCTTTTGTCAGGGGTCCGTCGCACACAATGACAAAATCATTGGACATTACCGTCTGGTTTAACATACTGTCTATGCTTTCTTTTAAATATTCCGCTTTCTCTTTCCAATATACGGACATCAATATCGAGTAATCTTCCATTTCCCATGCCTCACTCTTTTTTCAGCGCAGTCTTCTGCGCATCGTCCACTCCTTCGGACTTTTCTTTCTGGAACAAAATTTTTGCCGTCAAAATAATCAGCTTGATGTCCAGCCATATGGAATAATTTGTAATATAAGTCAAATCAAGTTTCAGTTTGTCATAGGGAACCGTATTGTATTGTCCGTACACCTGGGCATACCCGGTAAGGCCCGCTTTTATTTTCAGCCGAAACGGAAATTCCGGTATCTCTTTTTTATATTCTTCCGTAATCTCCTTTCGCTCCGGCCTTGGCCCTACCAGCGCCATATCTCCGGCCAGTATGTTAAAAAGCTGGGGCAGCTCGTCAAAATGCAGTCTCCGTATCACCTTTCCTACAGGCGTAATTCTGTCGTCGTGTTCTTTTGCCAGGCGCGCGCCATGACGTTCCGAATCCACAATCATGCTTCGGAATTTTAAGATGTCAAACTCCTTTCCCCCGACTGTCTGTCTCTTCTGCTTGTAAAATACCGGCCCCCTGTCGTAAATCTTGATACAGGCGGCAATCAGCAGCATAAACGGCGATGCGAGAAAAATGCCCGCAATAGAAAACGCAATGTCCATCGCCCGCTTCACAAACATCTGACGGTACGTCAGTCCGTTATTACGGAATAGAAGCAGCGGCGAATCGAACAAATCAATGCTCTCCGAATTTCGTATCATAATATCCGAGATTTTCGGAATTCCATAGCACCGGATGTTTTTCTCAAAACAGTATTTGATCAGCGTATTGCGTTCTAATACGGGAATATCTCCAATCAGCACCGCGTGATACTGTAAAATTCGTTCCTGAATCTTATCCATTCCCTCGCTTAAGGCCATTTTTTCTTTTACATGGTACTTATCTTTTCTGGACTCCACTTTTCGGACGATGGCGTCCGGATTAATTTTCCCGTAAATCAGCAGCATTTCATGCGGAGGATAAATAATGGCGTATATCCAGCGCATAAACAGCGCCCAGAACAAAACGACGATAAAATCCAAAAGGCAGAGCAAAAACATAGGTTCGCTGTTTTCAAAAAGCTTCCAGTCGCCGTTAATCAGGGACAACTGCAGATACGTGACCCCGTTTACGCAAAGAATCGTCAGAAACTGAGAATACATAATATCCCAGGTCTTTAAATACCCCACCTTCAAAGAGCCAAACGCCCTTGAAAATACAATGATAAAAAACGCATACAGGCCAATGACGGCCCAGTTGCCCCGTCTCCAGTATTCAATCGGCATCATGTCCTTATAATGATTGTACCAGAGCCAGCCATAAAATCCCGTCTGCAAAATCACAAGGAACATTTTTGACCAGAACATAATCATGCGTTTTGTCTTTAATGAAGATGACAGTTTCATAACACCCTCTCTATTTTTTCAGAATTTTTTTCAGCCTGTATTTTGCATCAATTTTCGGCGCAATCCATTCCGCCGCCGCAAGGCTTACAGAGTCAATCCGCAAATCCAAAAGCAGCGTTTTTTCTCCCGCCGGAAGCTGCGTCAGCAAAATATTGGGATCCTCCGTATCAAACAAATACGTCGATCCGTCCATTTTATGTCCGTTGCTGACAAAATCCAGAGTCGTATCTTTTCCGTCTTTCCAGGAAAGACGGGAAATCTTTACCGTACACGCCTGGCTGCCCGGATCGATCCGCAATCGCCTGACTTCTTCTCCCACGGGAATTTCCAGACGGTATGTTCCGTCGAGCGCCTTGCTGCGGTACGTCGCGGTATGCTCCTCGCAAAATCCCATCCCTTTATCAAAGTAAATCTGAAGCGCGCGTCTGCGTTCCAGCTCGTCCACAACATGCAGTACGCTTGTAATGTGATACGCCGGACGTCCGGACGCTTTATAAAGCTGACGCATTGGCACATGTCCGTCCAATACGTATTTCTGAAAAGCTTCTTCCATTTCTGCGTACGCGGCCAGCTCCATTTCCGTAATTTTCACTTTTTCATAAAGGCTTTTCGGATTCAGCTTTCTGCGCGTCTCCGTCGTATCCGCGTAATACCGAATGGCCCGGTACAAAATGAAATTCAATGGAACCGGAAAATGAAACGACCACTCATAATCAATGACCGTCCTGTTTCCGTCTTCTCCCACCAGTATATTTGACATAATCATATCTATATCGCTGCATACGGCCGCCGCAAGACCATGCGGAAGCAACGGATTTCCAAAGACTTTCTGAAATTCCCGCGTCATTTGAAACTCAGTTACCGGTTTGCAGTTCCTGATTTCTTCCAAAACGCCGCACAGCTGTTTGGACGCCTGAGCGTATTCTCCCCGCTCCAAAAGCGCATCCAGCTCTTCTTCCATCGTATGGCCCGAGAGAAATTCCAGCTCCGCACAGTCTTTTCGTTCCAGACAGCGATTGATGCAAAATCCCGCGTCCGCATACAATTCCTTTAAAACGCGATATGTCTTTTTTATCGATTCAATCTGTCCCATCGCCTCCGTTCCATCCGCCATTTTGAGCAGATGGAACTGTCCGTCGTCTGATTTTGTAATCTGTGTAACGATATTATGCCCTTTTCCTCTGTCATTGGAAAATTTTACAAAGGCGACGGACTCTTTGTCGTCGTTTTCTATTCTGCCCGCGTCCTTTTTTCCCGCGGCAATCAGATAAGAATTGGAAAAATCCACAAATTTTCCCCTTGCAATCAGCGCGTCGGCTGCTTTCGCCTCGTCAAACAAGACCAGCCGTTCCGCGTCGAAGTTTCCAATCTGATCCGTCAGTTCTCCCTGTCTGGGCAGGTAATCGTCCGAATAAATGCTCATTGCAAAAAAATAGTCCGGAAATGGATAGTAGAACTGTCTCCATGCAAAGCCGGCTTTCGCCAGCGCGTCTTCCAGTTCTTCTTTTGTATGGCCCAGAGAATGTTCCCTCGCCTCTATGGACGCAAAATATGTTCCGGCGCCAATTTCCTTTGTCCCCGCAAGATATTTCAGTCCATAGGCGTTTTCAGCCGCTAAAATCAGCTTTCCCGTTTCGTTCAGGCCATCGTAATAGTGTAAAATCTCCTCACGCTTCGCAGCGCCAAGGCTGATGATATAATCGTATTTCGTTCCGACGCCAAATGCGTCCGGGACGCAGTCGACACAGCCCGACAGTTCTCTTAATTTTTCTGCCACAACGTCTGCCTCGCCGCCAATATAACAGACCGTATCCGTTTTCTTTATGGGAAGCCATGCAATAATATTTGCCCTCAAATGGGACGACGCAAAAACATCCATAGCAAAAACCCCCTCTATTCCACCGTAATTTCCGTATTCATATCATAATATCCCACCGTATTTTTTACAGATACCACCGTCAGGCTGCAAACGTCATATAGTCTGTGATATACGGTAAATTCTCCATGCGGGTATCCGGTGCAGCCCAGAGACAGCAGATATTCGCCGCCCTGTAAATCCATATTCTGTTTAAAAGAAATTACCTGCACGTCTCCGGCCGACTTTGGCGTAATCTCAATTTTTTCAAACATCGTATTTGTGCCGCACAGCTCAATCCCCAGAAGATTTTTAAAAGAAAATGCAAAAATCGGCTCCGCAATGTCTTCATGGAAAAGCACTTTCATCTTTACCGTCATTTCGGAACCTTTTTCAATCACATTACTGCATCTGCCGGTTTCGTCCAGAAAGGCAAAATCTATAATTTCGGCTTTCTTGCTGCCATATTCTAATACTTCCGGATTTAACGGCAGCGCGCTTCTCCAAAGCCGCTCTCCTTTTGACGGATCCCAGATGGTCCTCTCATGATTCTCTCCGTCGTCCAGCTGGTTGACAAGCACGCGCTTATACATATCCACCGCTTCTTTCGGCGTCCCTTCAAAAAGCTTATGCCCCTGATTTAAAAGGATTGCCCGGTCGCAGTACTTGGTAATGCTGCCCAGATCATGGCTTACAAAAAGAATGGTTTTGCCCATTTTTTTAAATTCTTCAAATTTATGATAGCATTTCGACTGAAAGAACACGTCGCCTACGGAAAGCGCCTCATCCACAATCAAAATCTCCGGATCAATATTGATGGCCACCGCAAACGCAAGCCGTACAAACATGCCGGAGGAATACGTTTTTACCGGCTGATGAACAAATTCTCCAATGTCTGCAAAATCCAGAATATCCGCCAGGCGTTCGTCAATCTCTTCCTTTGTAAAGCCTATCATTGTTCCGTTCAGATATACATTTTCAATCCCGGTGTATTCCATATTAAATCCGGCTCCAAGCTCAAGGAGAGCGGAAATGCGTCCGTCCACCGTCACTTCTCCCCCGCTTGGATTTAATACGCCGGTAATAATTTTCAATATCGTGGATTTTCCGGAACCATTCGTTCCGATAATGCCCACCGTTTCCCCTTTTTTAATTTCAAAATCCAGCCGATCCAGGGCAAAATGCTCCTGATAACATTTCTTTTTCGTCAGGTTCAACGCATCTTTCAGTCTGTCTCTCTGGCGGGCATAAAGATGGTATATCTTGCTTACTTTATCGACTTTGATTGCAATATCACTCATTGATTCCTACTCCTATAGCACGTCTGCAAAATGCATCCGAAGCTTTTTAAATACATGCGTTCCAAGCCAGAGAAATCCGACTGTAAATCCCCAAAAATAAACGGTAAGCTGCGGACGTTCCCAAAAGGCCGTTTTGCCAATCAAAGCGTCCCGGTATCCCTGAACGATGTAAAAAAGAGGATTTAGCTTCAGGATGCCTGTTAAGATCCCATTCAGCTCCATCGTATCTATATTCCACATAATCGGCGTCGCCCAGATCCCCACCTGAAGCACGATATTGATGACCTGATTCAAATCCCGAAAAAACACAACGACCGCGCTTGTCAGATACGTCAGTCCAAGCGCCAGGACAAACA
>CATOKN010000015.1 GCA_951800425.1 uncultured Lachnospiraceae bacterium | reverse complement strand
GCCGTATAGGTTGAAGTGTTTTCATTATTCACTTTAATGGAATAAGAATTCAAAGTTCCGTTTTCATTGTACGTTGCCGTAATCTCAACCGGAATTTTTGTATCATTCAGAGAATATCCCTCTGGAGCCTTTGTCTCCTGAAGCGTGTATGTTCCCGCGTCCAGACCTTTGAAAGACAAATATCCGTTTTCATCTGAAACCGTCGTATATGTTTTTCCGTCTGCGCGCGTTAATGTAAATTCTGCTCCCGGAAGAGTTGTAGTCTCTACTTCTTCCCCGGAATCTAAAATTATTTTTCTTACTTCACCTGTTTTTAAAAGCTCTTCCGTGAACTTATTCCATGCAGATCCGTCGCTTCCAAACAGATTCGCGTCAATTCCAAATGTATAGGTGTATGTTTTGTCTTCGATTTCATTTGTCTCGCCGCTTGGATCATTGGTATATTCCAATTTCGCCGTATTCGTATTGGCGTCAAAGTTAAGACCTGCGTCTTCTCCTAATACTGCGTCATAAGTTACAACAACTTTTTCTCCGGAATGAGCAAGCGCATATGCCGAAGCGAAAGAAATTTCAAAGCTTTTCTTATCTTCTGCAGGTGTAAAAGTAAACGTATCAGCTCCCGCTTCTACTGTTTCACCGTCGACTGTCACTACCAGATTTACCGGATCCGCCAACGTCAGTCCTTTGCCCATGGTATCCGTAATTTTTACCATAACTTCCGTATAGCTCTTGCTGTAGGAAGGAATCACTGTATCAATCTCAAAATTAACAGTATCGCCAATTGCTACGTCGTTTCCACTTTCATTGCCGTCCGACGTATCTTTTCCCGTACTTCCTGTTATCTTCTTATCAATTGTAGGCTGCTCAGATTTTGCATATGCGGGAGTAGAATTTAAGCTCCAGTTAGAATTTGCGTCTACCGTGCCATTTACCAGCGTATTGTCATCGCCGGAACCCTCCACGCTGTAATAAATACCAACCAGCATTGGATTATAGACTTCCTGAATCTTAGATCCTTCTACAATAACTACCCAGTAACCAGCGCCAAGCTGAGCCGTATAGGTCGTCAGTCCAGTCGCGCCTTCCGGAGCGCTTAATGTTTCCTTTGTTAAAGCAGCCAGCAATGTTTTATCTGCCGCAATGCCTGTTATCTCATTTGACGTCGGCTCTAACATATTCGCAAGCGTTACGCCTTCCGCAAGCTTATAACCTGTAAATCCTTTGTCGTTGTAAGTCGGCTCTACGATTCTGTAAGCCGTCACAGTTGCTCCTGCTTCCACATTGCTGACTGTTGCCGTCACCTTATCGTCTTTGTTGGGCGTAGACGCTGTGCCCTCTGCAAACGACGTAACAGACATCCCCAGTACCATCGCCAGTGTCAGTAACACAGCAAATACTCTTTTGATTTTCTTCATTTTCATTCTCCTTTTCTTTTTATTATTTTTTACTGCATGTGCAGACTTTGCACGCTTTTTTGTACGACGCAAGGGCCGCCATAAGCATTTCTGCTAAATTCCCAGCGTCTCCCTGCGTTTGTTTCTATATAAGATCAGCGCTCCCGCCAGCATAAACAGCGTTCCGCCAATCGAATACCAATAGATTCCTCTGCCGCCCGCGCTTGGCAGCTCATAAATTTCTGCGTTTCGGATGACAAGCTGATTGCTTCCCTCCTGCGTTCCGGCCAAATCATTCGCCGTCTTCATCGTTACGTTGCCGTATTTATCTATCGTAATTTCTACGGGCTGCGCAAGCAATGCATAGCCGTCCGGCGATTTTAATTCGGAAATCGTATAGTCGCCCGGAATCAAATCTTTTATCGTCAGGCTTCCGGAAGCGTCCACAGACAAATCCGTCTGAGACTCTTTGCTGCTTCCGGCCGGAATCAACAGCCATTTCTGAGCCTGTGTTTTGTTCCATTCCCATAAATGAATCTTTCTGTTGACTTCTCCGACTCCGCCGTCAATATCCAGGCAATAGCCTCCGTCCGCCGCATTTTTGGGCTTTATGTAACAAGAACCATTCTGATCCTCAGTTTTTGGCACAGACCACATCTGGTTGTCGTTTGGCGTGTTGTTGCTCCATTGATGCACTTTCGCGCCGTTTTCAAGTCTTCCTCCGTCCAAATCCAGCCATTTTCCCAAAGACGCCATATTCTGGAAAGCCTTAAAGCCTCCTCCCATATCCGTGACTTCAAATAACTGTCCGTCATTTCCGTCTCTGGTCTGCAGCACCGGAACCTCGCCGTCCGCGTTTTTCCGAAATCCCAATACGTAATAGGGATTTTCCGCATATGCAATATAATATTTTCCTCTTCTTTTCTCCTCAATTTCTTCCCGGTATACGGTATAGCTTCCCGTTGCCTGACCGTCCTCTCCGTCTACCGTAAACGACAGACAATTTCCTTTGGAATCTTTCACAAGGAAGATGGCTCCGGAAAGATTTTTTGTTCCGGCTTCGTTTGTTTTTTGAATCTTAAACTCCGTATCCGGATAAAATCCGCTGTCGTGGAATCTGGATTCATGCAGCGCTACCGACATATCTTTTGCCAGCGGCATATCAATCTCCAGAATAGCGGTTTTTTCCAACTGCCCGTCTTTTGTATAAGACGGCACGCCGTCGGAATCCGCCGAATCATTTGCTCCAAGATTCCATTCGGTTGCGTGAAGCTTTGTAATTTTTGATTCGCCGCTTCCATCCGTAAAGCGTACGGCGAAAGTGCCTGACGGCAAATCCAGGAATTTATACCGTCCCCTGGCTCCTTTTGGAGCTTCTTCCCCTTCTTTTGGCGCCTGGGCTGTGCCATACCAGGTAATTCCCGTCTCGCCCTCTGCGCGAATGCTGACCTGCTGGCCCGTTTCAAGGATGACCGGAATTTCCGTTCCCGGATAGCAGACGTTTTGATATGAGCTTTCATTTTCCGGATTTTTGCCCTCTGAAAGCTGCAGCAATTCTACTTTTACGCCTGAAATCCTGTCTTCCTCTTCTTCGTTTTGAATACCGTCCCGGTTATAATCCATCCAGGTCAATCCCTCTAACGTACGCCGTACCGTCGGCGTTTCCGTTACGGTCGTCGTATCGCCGCTGGAAAGGTAATTCACAAAATAATTGTTCTCTTCCTTATTCAGCTCGGACACCCCGGGATCCAGCTCAATTTTTAAATGGATATAGACGCTCTGTCCTCCGGCCAGGTTTCCAATGACCGCCCATGCAACCGGATGCTTCTCATCCTCCGTCGTTGCCGGAAGCTCTATGACTCCGTCGCTTCCAATCGGCGCGGGGGTCCAGGACGCCATCTCTTCTTCGGTTACGACTGACGTCGTCTTATCCTGATACTGAACGTCCGTCGTATAATAAATTTTAATTTCTTCCGGGTCGCACTTTGTCGTATCCAGCTTCCATTCCGCAAACCGATAAGTTCCGGTGAATTTGCTGCCGTTTATTTTATCCGCCGGCATGGTATCCATCATCGCCATATGCGTCGCGTTGGATGAATTGTTGTTGTAGTAAACAACGTAATCAATTTCTCCGTCTTCATCCGCAACTTTCTGCTCCGTATATTTTCCAAAAGAGCTTGCGCTTCCCCGGACAACGGAAATCCCCTCTTTTGCAAAATTTCCATTTTCCAGACATGGCTCTCTGTTGTCATACGGAGACGTAATGTACGCCTGATTCTCAAGATTTGTCGTTCCGCTTGGAACGTCTGTCTCCGGATTTCCTTTCGTCCCGATGTCCGCGGAATAATAAATCGCATCCATCGGTTCTCCGACAACAACGTCGGGTATCGTCCATTTCAGCTTCTGCGTGCCGTCCTCGCAGTTCGTTACTTCTGGCTCCGTAAGCGTGCCGCCTGTAATCGTTCCTTTCGTCCCGCCATATTTGGAAGACTGGGAATACTCCCCGCCGAAATATGCGGAGCCTGGTTTGTAGGACAGGTGTTTTGGCAGCGTATCGACTACCGTAATCGTCACCGTTCTGTCAAAGCTGCCCTCCAGATCATGCTGGGTATGCGGCTGCAGCTTAAAGTCTACGACTCTCTGGTTTGCATCTAAGCTGAATGTCTTTTTATCTGTTCCATCTTCATCTTTTTGCAGCAGATTTTTCGTAATTCCGCTTTTAAATCCAATGACAAGCAGCGTGTCTCCCCAATGATACCAGTCGGAGTTGTGCGTACCCCAAATGCCGCTGCCGTCTTCCTTATACGTTTCTTTCCTGTAAAAGGTGGAGCCTTCAATGTTTGCGCTTTTCAGATGATTTCCCGGAAGCTTGCGGAACTTTTCTCCTGAGCTTGTGCTTTTATCCGCCCAATCCGGTATATCCGTAAGCTCCAGCCTGTTTTGCTCAAACATCTCTTTCGTCCATACGCGGGACGTAGACGCAAGCATATAGGTATCTCCGGTTAAGCTTATGTCGTCTCTTACTTTTGCTTTATGATAAACATAATAATAAGGATCTGCCGCAACGACCGGCCCCGGCCCCTTAAAGCAGTACAAAATGCCGACGCAGAGCTTTCCTTTGGGAATTTCTGACGGACTTGCGTAAAATTCTAAATCTTCCTCATATGTATGCAAAAGCTCCTCGTCGCTCGCCCAGTCTGTTCCGTCCGGCTTTGTCGCATAATAAACGACGATATTATCCGACAGCTCCTCCGGTTCTGACTTGCCGTCCAAAGACGCTCCTCCGGTTAACTCGAACCGCTTCTCATCCTCAAGCTCTATGGCGCTTCCATAAAACTTTGACAGGTTGGTTGCCCAGTAAATGCTGTTTCTCTCTTCCCGGTTTGAATTATAAGAAAGTCCTCCTACCAGCCATACTTCCGAACCTATCGCCGCGTAGTCGCGTCCGTCCCGGTTATCTTGCACGCCGGAACCCAGGCTGTTATTGTTGCCGGCATACCGGACTCTGTTCTGCAGACTTCCTCCCAGGGTCAGCTCCAGTGTACGCGTCAGTTCATCGTCGTTTGTAACTGTCTGATGAAATCCATCCTTACCCTCTTCTACCTGCGTTCCGCTGATTGTCTGCGTCTGTAAGTTCTTGGCGGTAATTGTCGTTGCAAATGAACCCTGGCCATACGTCTTTACCACATCATAATCCGGCCCCTGACTATTGCTTCCTATTTTGTTATATGGCTGCAAAATGGCAAACGCCCCCGCAGAAAAGCTTCCGATATGAGCCCCATACCTGTCATCCGTATAATCGCCGTCTTTTGTGGGCATATGGTCCATATTGATTTCATAATTTTCAATGGTAATCCGGACAGTATTTCCATTCTGCACGGCCCTCCAGTTTCCGCTCTCCCAGCAGCTGTTAATCTCGTTGCTTGCGTGATTGGAATAAGGCGCAAAGGGAGCGCAGAATATATGCTCCGAAATTAATCGTTCGTCTGACGTCTCATAACCGTCCTCGATCCATAAATTTTCTCCATAACTCCAGATAAGAGGCGTATAATCGCCTGTTACATCCAGCTGCTGTCCCTCCTGATAGCCGTCCTGCGGCACGTTAACGGAATACTTCGAGGACAGCTCCAGTTCAAACGTAATCGGGCCTTTCGGAAGATCAATGCCTTTTAATCCTTTCGATTCGTTGTCATTATAAAGCTGAATTGTAATTCCTGCCTTTAGCAGCCGTCCCTCAACCGTGCCTTTATCTTTATTCAACGCCAGATCATTTCCGGTTGAAAAATCAAAAGCGTCTTTATAGGATCCGTCTCCTTTGATTTGAATGTTATACTTAGGCGCTGCCGTTACCGTAACCGGATCCGGCGTAATCGTCTTTTTTTCTACCGCCGGCTGTCCGTCTATTTGATGTTCTTCATTTTCACATGCTCCATCCCACGCGCCATGTTCCATAGCGGCGGAAAAAATCGGCGCAATTACACGTCCGTTTGTTGCGGCTTTCACCTGAATTGTCACATTTTCTCCAAACTGACCGGGAATAACGGAAAGGTTATTTTCCGACGGAATCAGATGTTTGTAGCAGGTCAGCACCTGACAGAATGTCTCTTCTCCGTCGATGACGCGCATTTCTTCCGTTACAATGGACCGATACCCCTCGGTATCATCCATCCATGCCATAGCCGCCGTGTCAAACTCGGCTTCTTCCTTTGCAGCCGGAAGAACGAATTCCATCTTTACACGTGCTTCGCTGTATGTATCCTTATTATTCCATGGCTTCATATTTGCCAGGAAATTATAAGTTACCGTATCAAACGTCCGAACGATTCTATTTTCTGCATTCGCATCGTTGCCGGCTCCTTCCGCATCGTCAAACGGCGCCGCGCCGTCCGCCATATCTGTAATCTCAATCCAGTCTACATAAGCGTCGTCTCCATTCAAAACGCCGTCCGCATCCTTTGTCACTTTCCGCTTTACCGTTTGCGGTTCGGAAGCCGTTACGGATTCCGGCGTTGTCTGCGCGTCTGCCTCTGTCTCCTCTTCTTCACCCGTCGCTTTATAAGCCGCCTCCAGTTCGCTGATTTTTAAATAGCTGACAATCTGAGGGTCTGCCGCGTCGTACTGATTTTCCCTGACTTCATTTTCGCTGTTGCCTTCTATCGCGGATACTATCGTTCCATTCTGGTCATATGAAGAAACGATTCCCATCTGCGCCTGAGTCTCTTCCTTTTCTTTCCGGAAAAATACAAGATCTCCCTCGGCTGGCGCATAACCGTCCGGACCAGTCAGATAAGACGCGTGTTCCGGATTTATGTTTATAAATTCCTCCTGCCATTTTGCAGTTTCCGCCGTCTCCGGAAACAGGCCGGATTCTTTTATTCCCGCATAATGCATGCAGAAATTGATAAACGCCGCGTCCCAATCCGCGTACAGGCTTCCCAAAAAATGCCCATACCGCGTATAGCCTTTCCGAACGCCCTCCGCCGTAGTTGTATAATTGTCATCACTTTCTTTATAGCCAATCTGCATCCGGGCGGCGTCGGCCAGGTCTTTTCCCCAGTCTCCGCTCCACTGCGCGCCCGCATAAGCGGCGTCCCACGACGCCGGGTCTTCTACGTCCGCGTCTTCGTCAAGATAACATGCGTCCGTATGCTCATGTTCTTCTTCCTCACAGATTAGCTCTTTTTTATAGCAAACGTCTTCATGGGTATGGCCTTCGCCTTCCGCCAGGCCGCAGATAAACTCTTCCGAAACGGTGTAACAGGCTTCTTCATGCGTATGCCCCTCGGATTCTTCCAGGCCGCAGATAAATTCTTCCGAAGCCGCGTAACATTCCTGCGTATGCGTATGCCCCTCTGTAATGGCGGCTTCCGTTCCCTCTTCTTTGCTTTCGCTTTCCGCGGACTCTTCCAGACCGCAAATCAGTTCTTTTTCCGGGCGGCATTCCTGTGTATGCGTATGTCCCGCAGACTCTTCCAGGCCGCATGTCAGCTCCTTTTCCGGGCGGCATTCCTGCGTATGCGTATGCCCCTCTTCCTCGTTCATGCCGCAAATTTGCGGTTCTTCATAACACGCTTTTCCATGCGCATGTTCTTTCTGTCCGCATTGTGCTTTCCCCGTCATAGCAACCCCGTACTGCGTCAGGATGCCCATGACGCTTCCGACTACGATGACGGCAAGCAGCATAATGGCAATGCCGACTTTTCTGCTTTTTTTGTGCCGCCTGTTCAGTTCATCCAAATACTCTTTCACAAGTTTCTGCATCTTCTTCACCTTCCTGTCGCATACCTTTTTGCCATTCGGCATTCACAAAGGAGAGCCTAACGCAAAAGTCCCATGCGCTTCGCCGGCCATGCCCGAAATACCGCTCTGCCGACAATCTGCTCCTCTTCTACGCATCCAATCGTACGGATGCGGCTGTCTATGGATATGGCCCTGTTATCTCCCAGCACGAACGTCATCCCCTCCGGCACCCTGTAAGGGAAATCAAGCTCGCATTTCCCCAGGCTTTGCTCCGCCAGATAGTCTTCTTTCAGCTTCTCGCCGTTGACAAACACATTGCCTTCCCCGTCTATCTCAATTTCATCTCCCTCTCTGCCGATGACCCGCTTCAAAAGCACTCTTCCGCCATAATAGAAGCCTATGACGTCCCCTCTTTCGATTTCTTTTGTCTGACGCAGGATAATAATCTCACTGTCTGACAAAGTCGGATTCATACTGTTCCCATTGACGCGGATTAATATGAAAAGCCTCGTTGCCATTAACGCCGTTATGGCGGCCGCCACGATAAGCGCTGCCGAAACATTCCATAACGTCTTACGAAACGCATGTTTCGCTTCTTCCCTGGCAAGCTCTTCCCGAATCAAAGCTATGGGAGGGATTTCCGGTTTTTCCTGTTCTAAAGATTCCGTTTCCGGCTGCTCTTTATCCATATATGTCACCCGACGCCGCGTTCCGCTCAAGACCGGCTGACTGGCCCGGATTCATCGGCACGATTTGTCCTGTTCGGGATACGCCGCTCTGCTTCCTGCGGATTCCCAACGGCCGATCCGATTCGAAAGGGTTCTGACGGCCTCCCGTCTTCTGCACAGCCGCCAGATATTGATCGGCCGCCCGCTTCGCTTCTTCAAATATCGTATTGAGCCGCTGGGTTGCTCCTGCGATGGACCCGGCTTCCTCCAGCTCGCGTTCCCTGACTGTCTTAATTTCTGCCATCTCGCGTTTTAATTCTTCAATTTTTTTATCTTTCTCGTTCAAACGCTGATCTTTTATGTCCAGTTTTTTCTTTAAGCGTTCGTAGCTTTCCATTACGACATCCATCTGCTCTTTCAGCTCCTCTGCTTCCTGCGTAAGACGCTCCGTCTCCTCGCATTGAATGAGCAGCATCTGTAAAAGCTCTCTTCGTTTTAACCTGCGCAACTCTTTCTCAGCCATATTTCCTTTTTTACTCCTCTTTGTCTCTTTTGGCGGCGTCCGTCTGCTCTTTCTTCTCCAAAACGCCGTCTATGATTTTCACAAGTTCCAATGCCGATCTGAAATATACGGTCTGGTCTTCCTCCAGATACGTGACTCTGCCCTGCCAGCTGCTATGCTGTCTGTGCTGTACGCGGATGACAAATGTTCCCATATCGCCATGCTGTCCCAATAATTCTTCATCTTTCATAACTTTTGTCATTCCCTCTTTCTTTCGATAAACGTGCGTACGTCCGCATATATCCCTGTCGCCGGTTCCCATATGGGGAAAGCCGAGCGCATTAAAGAGATTCTCTGCCGCTTTAATAATGTCCTCATAACCATGGAACGGAATTCCCTCTTTGCTGTAAGCATGATACAGTAAGCCATTCATTATGCCTTGGCCCCTTTGACTTACGCATAATATAATGCCGTTTGGCGTTCCGATATAATGTCCTGTTACTGCCATTCATGTAAATCCTTTCCGCTCCTGTCGTAATTTCCTTTCCTATATTAGCAACCAAACACTATCCCAATAACCATCCATTTTAGAAAAAAATGCGCTTTTTTGATGATTTTCCCCCTTTTTTTGCACTTATATGCATACAAAAAAGGTGCATGGACAATGATTGCTCATTTTCCATACACCTGAATTAAGGTAAACTTCTCTTTATCATTACGTTATATTCTCACTATGCCTCGCAGATTATGCTGTTCACATGATACTGCACGCCGGCGCGCTGCCGTCCGATGATAAACTTCTGATTGATGCGCTTTTTTACAATTTCGCAGTCTTCCCTCGTCGTATTGACCAGAAGAATCAGAAACTGTCCGCTTCCATACTGATTCATAATATCCCCGTGCCGGATGGACAGCCGGATTGCCTCGTTCAGACGCGCCGTCATTTCCTCCAGCTTTTCCCCTTCTTTCATTGGATTTCCCTTGCCGTCCACCAACGTACAAAGCATAAGGTAAACGCTCTGGCCGCCGCGCTCCATCAGCCGGGCCACCATCTGATATATGCCGCGAAACACCGGGTAGATACACTGATACCCTCCGGCCGTTCCCGGAGGCTCTTCTTCCAGTCCATGCTGTATCTGATCCAGAATTTCGTAGGAATGCTGAATCTGATTTCCCAGCTTTTCCATCATCTCCATGATTTTTGCGGAAGGGCAAATGCCCTGTTCTTTCAGATAATTATCCGCCGTATCTGCGTAAAACTGCCTGGCCTCCTCATGCCGTCCGCTTTCCACCAAAGCTTCCATGGTCAGCGTTTCCCAGTTGGAATATGGAACAATTTCCGTTACATACCTGCCGAGTTCCTCCAGACGAAACCAGTCCTCTTTTTTCCTTATGACAGCGGCTGCTTCTTCCACGCATTCGCAAAACAATCTGCGATAGCGCCTTGCTTCCGCGCCGGCCCACAGAACAGCCGCATGCATGGGAAGAAACTCTCCTTTATACGTATCGCAGGCTTCCAGATAAAGCTCCAGCTTCTCGTCTTCATCTGCGCACGCTTTTGCCCGTTGATAAAGTTTGTCAAAAACAGCCGCATCTTCCTCAACTGGTATCTGCGGCGTCCAATGATAGACTCCCTTTTCCAGAAAAATATAGTTTTCATCCGGAAGCCCCATCTTCTTAAGCTTCTTCTTCGCTTTATATATAATTGTCTGCAACGCCTGGTGTCGGTTTTCCACGTCCCTGTCCCCAAGCAAAACGTCTTCCAGATAATCTCTGCTTACGCCGACTGATACGTTATGGAGCAAGATTTGCATCAGGCTGGTAAAATGGGTGTCCCGCAGCTTCTCCCCTGTCAGCGGACGCCCATTATAATGTATCTGGTAATTCCCAAACATACGAACATACAACACGCCTGATTCTTCCATGCTCGTTATCCCCCTCCTCCATTTTTTCACCCTTTCCATTGGGCCGCCATAAAGTGCATTAATTTTTGGCAAAATACTATGGACAGAATCTTTCACAATAAAAAAATTCTAGTCTAATAACAGGAAAAAGTCAATACTTTTTCAAAGACACAAGAATCCTATGCCAACAATGAATTTTTCAGAATCGGAATTTATCCATTCTATGTATTTTTTCTGTTATGGTGAAAGAAAACCAAAAGGAGAACTTTTATGGCAAAATATAACAAAAAATTATTTGATTCTCTGCTTAAGGACTGGCTGAATTTTATCCGGGCAGATGTAAAACCCTCCACGTATTCCCGTTACAAAACAATGATTGACCGACATATCCGTCCCAATCTGGGAGAAATCCCCGTTTCTGAACTGACCAGCCGGCAAATGGATCTCTTTCGGATTCATTTGCAGACAAGCGGAAATTTGAAAAAACCGGGAGGCCTGTCCCCAAAGACTGTGACCGGAATTTTATCCGTCGTTCGCCTTGCGTTAAATTATGGCGCAGACCGGGGATACGACTGTCCAGACCATATCGCGGTTCAAAATCCAAGGCTGTGCGCCCCGGAAATTCAGATCCTCACTTTTCAGGAACAGCAAAAGCTGGAACAGGCTCTGTTTCAGGAAAACAGCCCCGTTAGCTTCGGCATTTTGATTAGTTTGTACTTAGGGCTTCGAATCGGCGAAGTCTGCGCGCTGCGATGGGAAGACTTTGATATGGAAAACGGGCTTTTACATGTACAAAGATCGATGCAGCGCATTCCAAACCTGGAAAATGGCGCAGCCGATGCAAGCGCGGCAAAAACGAAAATCGTCGTCGATAAGCCAAAAACGTCCTGCTCCCTGCGCAAAATCCCCATTCCCTCTTTTCTGCTGCCTGTGTTTCAACAGCATAAAAAGCCAGACAATTCCTATATCGTGACGGGAAGCGCTTCCCATCTTGAGCCGAGGGGATTTTACAGAAAATATAAAAAAATCATGAAAACATGCGAGCTTGAGCATTTTAATTACCATGCGCTTCGCCATACGTTTGCCACGCGCTGCGTAGAAAATAATTTTGACATTAAATCGCTTTCCGAAATTTTGGGGCATGCCAACATATCCATGACGCTTCAGCGGTATGTCAATCCGTCTGTCAGCCTGAAACGCCAGCATATGGACCGGCTTGGAGCAATTGCAGTCTATGGACAAAATTCTGTCAGAAAGTAATGCACTTTATGACAAAATGGCAAAAAAAGAGCAGCAGACAAATGAACGCCGCTCCCGTTTTGTTATGCTTTCTTTTTTTTTCCGCGCAGTTCTTTAAAAAAATTGCTGAGCATTCCGGAGCATTCTTCCTCCAGAATCCCTCTTTCAATCTCCACCTGATGGTTAAACCCCTGCATCTGTAATAAATTCAAAACAGAACCGGCGCAGCCGGCTTTGGGGTTCATAGCCGCAAGCACCACTCTTTTCATTCTGGATTGCACAATGGCTCCGGCGCACATCGGACAGGGTTCCAGCGTAATGTACATCGTACAATCTTCCAGCCGCCAGTCTCCGCATTTTTTTGCCGCTTTTTTAATGGCTGTCAGCTCCGCGTGGGCAAGCGTATTTTTATCGGTATTCCTTCTGTTATATCCACGGGCAATGATTTTTTCATCCCGTACAATGACGCAGCCAATCGGTACTTCTTCTAAGGCATATGCTTTTTTTGCCTCCCGAAGCGCCGCCCGCATATATTTTTCATCTGCTTTCGACATATCTTTCCCTTTCTTATTTTTCTTCTCTATAGTATACTGGATTATAACATAAAAAGATCTGGATAAGAAAGGGTCGGGAATGAACTTTGCATATGAAACAGAACGGTTGATTTTAAAACTCTTAGAACCGTCCGCAGCTTCTGCGGAACAAGTCCTTGCTTTTTACAAAAATAACCGCGCCGCCTTTGAGCAGTATGAGGGCGCGCGGGCCGATGATTTTTACACACTGAAACACCAGCAATTGATTTTGACAAATGAATACAATCTTGCGCTTTTAAAAAAATGTTTTCGTTTCTGGATTTGTCAGAAAAGTAACCCAAATCATGTCATTGGCACCATTTGTTTTTATAACATCGCATATTCGATTTATGATCGCTGCGAAACGGGGTACAAGCTCGACTGCCGGCACTGGCACAAAGGCTTTGCCAAAGAAGCCATGTCCCTTGGCATTTCACTGATGTTTGACGAACTTTGTCTGCATCGCATCGAGGCATACGTAATGGAGGAAAATCAAGCCTCCATACGGCTGCTTCGAAGCCTTGGTTTTCAATACGAAGGCATCTGCCGTCAGGCAATCCGCATCCAGAATGACTGGAAAGACCATATGCTCTTTGCGCGCATCAAATGAAGCGGTACCAGTAGCCAAAGCTGCCCGTTTTATATTCCGCGGTTTTTGCAGTGCGAAATTCCGGAAATCCAAATAATGCAGCCATTATCCGCTCCTGGTTTTGAAAGATTCCGGGAACGCCGATAAAATACCTGGTCATTGTTTCTTCTTTTAGTTCGCCAAAAATAACGTGACGATAATTGAAAAACCCATGCAAAAGAAAGCTGTTATTTCCAATATACCAGTATTTTTTTGGAAATTCATGCAAATCATTCAGCTGCATGCGGACGCATTCAATTTCCTGTCCCTCAAACGGATAAAAAATATCCAGCTTCAGACGAAGCTTCTGAAATACTCTCTCCCAGCCGGCTTCTTCCAAATGCGCTTCCTCTGGCAGACCGGTTGCCCGGATGGGCTGCGCTTTTTCTTGTTGTGCTTCGCTTTGCGCTTCTTTCCGAACGTCGTCTTCGCTTTCGAATGGCTTTTCGTCTTCTTTTGTCTGCTTATTCTCTTCTGGCTCGTTTTGCTTTCTTTCCAAAGCATTTTGAACCGGCGCATCTTCCAAAGTTTCTTTTTTATTCAGGATATGAAAGAGATTTTTTGCAATCGTCCCCTCTCTCCACTGGCTTGCAAGATAATCGTTTTCTTCCAGAAGAATTACAATGCCTTCCATATCGTCCATCGTCAAACCAAAATTTGACAGCTCTTTTATTTCAAAAGAATACCGCACGTCGCCGTTTCCCCTTGAAACAGGAATGCTTCCTACCGGAATTCCCTGCATAACTTTTTCATTTCTGGCAAATAAATATATGGTAGCTTCTGGCTGCTGTGTGCTGACGTTTCGAATATGGACTTCCATTCTGCATTGACCGCCCCGGATTTCAATTTTTGCAAATCCGGCGTTTTCCATTTTTTCGTCGTCTTTATACTTATAAATATAGGTAATAAACCGCTGCAATCCTGCCATACTGCCTCTTACTTTTGCTTTTACTGCATTTTATGCCTCTTCTTTTGAAATATGCAAAAATTTCTGCAAAAAAAGATTGACAAGCTGCTTCTTATGTACTATACTCCTAATTGAAAATAGTAATCATTACTATTTTATGAGAGGGGTGCGACATAGCGTATGCTTAAATACAGCCGGCAGCGTGAGTCCATCAAGCAGTATCTGGACGTCCATCGGACGCATCCAACGGCAGAAACGGTATATTCCGATATGAAAAAGGACTTTCCGAATATCAGCCTTGGAACAGTTTACCGGAATTTAAATCTTCTGGCAGACATGGGAGAAATTCTCCGTCTGTCTGACGGAAACGGCCCGGATCGTTTTGACGGAAACACCAG
>CATOKN010000014.1 GCA_951800425.1 uncultured Lachnospiraceae bacterium | reverse complement strand
GCTTTACAGGAATCACCGTCTTTAACGCCTGATTCATCGTCGCGCCGTAATTTTTACGCATCCATGCCGCAAGGGAAATTAATTGCGATTCTATGGGAATGCTGTCTTTGACGACGGAGCTGATTTCTTTGAGCTTATCTTCCTCATATTCCGCGCAATCCGTCAGTTCAACGACGTATCCTTTCATACTGCGGTTTCCCCTGCCGAACGGAATCACTACCTGTACGCCCGGAGAAATCTCATGCAGCAAACGCGCTGGTATCCTGTATTGAAACGCGCGATCCAGCTTTTCATGAGAAATATCTATAATAATATTGGCAAAACGCGCCATCTAATCACCCAAGTTCCTCTAAAACTTCCGCAATCAATACCCGCTCATCCATCGGATATTTTTTGCCTTTGATTTCCTGATAATCTTCATGCCCTTTTCCGGCCAAAACGATGATGTCTCCAGGCTCTCCATGGGCAATCGCATAGCGGATAGCGTCTTTTCTGTCTATGATTTCCACATATCTGCCGTTTGTTTTTTCGATTCCTGTTTTGATGTCGTCGATAATTGCCTGAGGCTCCTCAAACCGGGGATTATCCGATGTAATAATCGTAAGATCCGCCATGCTCCCGGAAACTTCTCCCATTTCAAAACGCCTGGATTTCGCCCGGTTGCCGCCGCATCCAAACAGACAGACCAGACGCCTGGGCTGATACTCCCTTAATGTGGAAAGCAGACTTTTTAAGCTCATGGCATTGTGGGCATAATCAATCATCAGCGTAAATTCATCCGATACTTTTACCATCTCAATCCTGCCTTTGGTCTTAGCCGTTTTCAGCGCCTTTCGAATGACCTCTTCTTTTACCTGAAAATGGCGGCAGATGGCAATTGCCGTCAGCGAATTGTATACGCTGAATTTGCCCGGCACGTCAATTTCCACGTCAAAATCCATCGTTCCGCAGACATGGTAAGCCACGCCCAGATACCCTGGTTTTTGTACAAGACGGACGTCTTTCGCACGCAAATCCGCTTCTTTGGAAAAACCTATCGTCTCCGCTTTGCAATGGCTGCCTGTCAGCATCTGCGCATAATGCGCGTCGTCCCTGTTTAAAACGCCAAGTCTGCACTGCCGAAACAAAAGGCTTTTACACTGCTTATATTCTTCAAACGACGCATGTTCATTCGGCCCGATATGATCCGGCTCAAGATTGGTAAAAATTCCTATTTCAAATAAAAATCCGGCCGTCCTGTGCATCATAAGTCCCTGCGAAGAAACTTCCATCACGCAGCAGTCGCAGCCTTCTTCCACCATTTGTCTGAAATATTTCTGTACCAGATAAGATTCCGGCGTCGTATTTGCCGACGGAATGGATTTTGTTCCGATGATCGTTTCTATGGTGCCGATCAATCCTACCTTGCGCCCCGCGCCCTCCAAAATCGACTTCACCATATAAGTCGTCGTCGTTTTTCCTTTTGTTCCCGTAATTCCAATGACTTTTAACTGCTCCGCCGGGTAATCAAAATACGCTGCCGACAAAAGCGCCAGCGCGTATCTGGTATCCTTTACCTTGATGATGGTAACGTCTTTCAAAACGTCTGTCTCTTCTGATACCACAAGAACCGAAGATCCCTTTTGAACCACTTCTTTGGCGTATGCATGCCCGTCCGATACGGCTCCTTTCACACATACGAACAAACAGCCCCTGGTCGCTTTTCTGGAATCATACGCCAAATCTGTAATCGTCTGATCCAGATTTCCCTGTAGCAATTCGTATTCCATACGTTCCAATAACTGCCGCAATGCTTTCATGTTATCCCTCTTTTCCTCTCGTCGGAGACGTCTTTCGTCCCCGGGAAAACTGCGCTTGCATTATTATATGACAGAATCCAGGATTTTACAAGTAGCTATCCTGCATATTGAAAAATCAGCGGTCTGCGCGGTTTGCTCCATTACCTGCGGTATCGGTTCAGACAGGCGAATACCTCCTGACGCCTTGGCAGCGCAAGACCTGTCGGCAGATACCGTCCTCCGTAAATTCCCTCCATGCCTTTCCTTTCCAGAATTTCAAACAGCCGATCCACCGTCTCCTGAAGCGTAAGTTTGCCGTTTTGCATCTCAAAAAGAACGTATTTCAAAATATAGCCAAGCATAACTACCTGTTCTGCGTCCGCAATCTGTTCCACATAACGCAAATCCACCGTTTCCCTGTCTATGGAAACCGCATCCTTTCCCATCGTCTTAATTTTGATTCTGTCTTTTTTTCCCAATTTGGATGAAAACAGCATCCGCTGAAATTCCGGAAGCATCGCTGGCGCAAGCTTCTTTTCATCCAGAGGGAAATGAGACGCTTCTTCTTTTGCAAGCTCTGTCACGTCCATCGGCACATACTGGTTCATCTGAATGACCGCGTGCGCCTTATGAAAATAAGAACCGCAGCTTCCCGCCACCAAAACCGTGGAAATGCCGAACCGCTCATACAGCTCTTCCACCCGGTCAATAAACGGCGTAATCGGTTCCGACTCCCGATGCACGACCCGCTGCATCAGCGCATCCCGTATCATAAAATTCGTAGCCGAAGTATCCTCGTCAATTAAAAACGTCTCCGACCCGGCTTCGAAAGCCTCTATCATATTTGCCGCCTGAGACGTGCTGCCGCTGGCGTCCTCCGTGGAAAACGCCCTGGTATCTTTTCCATTGGGAAGCTTTCCGATAAACATGGAAATATCCGTCCGCTTCACGCTGCGCCCGTCCTCCGCCCGGATTTTTACGGCAGTATCGTCCGTAATGACATATTCTCTTCCGTCTCCGGCAATGTGATTATACACGCCCGCCTCCAGCGCTTTTAATAAGGTAGATTTCCCATGATAGCCTCCCCCGACTACAAGGGTAATACCTTTTTTGATTCCCATTCCCACGATTTTTCCGGCATGGGGAAGCTCCATGGAAACTTCCATCGAAGCCGGCGACCGGAATTTTACCGCGTCTTTCATCGGCTTGTCCGAAACGCCCGTAGCTCTCGGCAAAACGGATCCGTTTGCCACAAACGCCGCCAGATTCTGTGTTTTTAACTCCTCGCGAATGTGCCTCTGATCGTCAGCCAGGGCAATGACGCCGCTTACCTGCTCTTTTTTATAAGCCCTGTAATAAAGCGAACTTTCTACGCATTCCGGCAGAAAGACAAATAAAATTTTCTCAAGCTCTCTGGCATTTACCGTTCTTCCATTTGCCGGAAATCCAATTTCAAGCCGAAAAGAAATTTCTCCCGTTTTTTCATTTATCTGGCACGCGCTCCGCTCTAAGATTTTTTGTCCCGGCCGGCTTGTGGAAATCATGCCGCTTTTTCCGGATCCCTTTGCCTGAAAGGAAACCTTGTCTGTTTTCTGATAAAACCGGCGAATCAGCATATCCTGCAGCGCCGTTCTTCTCCATGCATTGCAATAATATTCCTCCGGAAATCCACCCTGCGCTCCCTTTACAATTACGCTTACTTTAGAGGGCGCGGCAAACGGATCGCCCTGCACATGGTCAATCGACAGCACATAGTTTCGAAACTGGTACTGTCCCGCCGTATCCTTATAAGCCGGATACCCTCTTCTGTCAATTCTGTTTAATAACGCTTTTAAATCTTCTTCTCTCTTCATTGTGCGCCTCTTTCTGTTTCTTATTTTTGCATTTCAAGTTCCGATAAAAGCTTTCGCTTCCTGCTTCCAATCAATAGCTCCTGATGATACAAAAGATACCGCCGGCATCCATATTCCGCTAAAAAAGCCGCCGCAGCCCGGCCTATGGTAAGCTCTGTAACAAACACAACCATTTCTTCTCCTCTGCCAAACGCTTCTTCCATAAAGTCAAACGCAGCCTCAAGCGACGCTTTTGCCGCTTCCTCCAAAGACTCAAGCTTCCTGCGCTGTTCCATAAAGCGTTCCCTTGCAAAGGCAAATGCTTCTTCTTTTGAGAAAGACGCATCGAGCGGCTTTCCGTCTTTTAATAAGGAAACAAGCCGCCTGTTCAAAAGCTTTTCTTCCTTGCCGTAAAAACCGTCCCGCTCCTTTTTCGCCAGCAATTCTTCTGTTTTTAAAATGCCCGCTTCATATTCCAAAACCGGAGAAGCTGTCTGCTCTGCGCTCTGACGGTAGGATTTTAAAAACGTAAAATAGCGATCCGTTATCTCCTTTTCCTGCAGCACTTTTTGAAACCGCGTCAGCAAGCCGTCAATCAAAAGATTGGTCACGCTTAGGCGTTCGTCGAAGCCCGCGCGCAAAATTCTCACAAACGCCTCCGGATTTCCTTTGCCCAGGAGAATGTCTTCTATGCCGTAATCGTCCTGATATTTGCGATACAAGTCAAGATACGCGGCCACATCCTCCGCAATGTCTTTGTGATGCAAATATTCATAGACAATTTCCGGCGTAACTTTCAGCTTGCGCGCTTCATACGCAAACAGCAGACAACTAAAGTCCTCCCATCCTCTTGCCGTCACATACTGCATGCCGTCTACGTCTGCTTCCACCCGGTAAAAATTGTTCGGCTTTAATTCCAGATAGCTTAAAATCGCGCCATGTACCTTTTGATTTCTCGCATATTCCCGCCAGACGCTCTCGTCTGCTTCCACGGAAAGGATCCGCACCCGATCCAGCGTCACCATATCAAATTCCCGAACCGACTTATTGTACTCCGGCGGATTTCCGGCCGCCACAATCAGCCAGCCTTTTGGCACCGCCTGTCCTCCAAACGTCTTACACTGTAAAAACTGAAGCATCGCTGGCGCAAGCGTCTCTGAAACGCAGTTGATTTCATCAATAAAAAGAATGCCCTCCCGCAATCCTGTTTCTTCCATTTTCTGATAAATGCTTGCGATAATTTCACTCATCGTATATTCCGTTACGGCATAAGAGCTGCCCTGAAATACCTTTTCCTGAATCATCGGCAGTCCTACCGCGCTCTGTCTCGTATGATGGGTCATCGTATAAGATACGAGCAATATCTTGCATTCTCTTGCAATTTGCTCCATAATCTGCGTTTTTCCAACGCCAGGCGGCCCCATCAAAAGAATGGGACGCTGTCTGATCGTCGGTATTTTATAATCTCCGGCTTCATCCTTTTCCAGATAAGCCGATATGGTATGCACAATTTCTTCTTTCACCTGTTTCATATTCATAAAGCCATTCCTCCGGTTCCAGTCTAAGGCGCATCGCCCAGGGCGGTACCGCCGTTTCTTCATAATCCTCCAAAAACAGAAAAGCCGTCGGATACTCCGGCCTCTTCTTCGGGTAAATCCCTTTTCCATCCGTAAAATATAAAAGCCCGTCCAAACGCCTGATCTGTCCCTGTTTTCGCAAAAGCTCCACATAGGAAAACGCCGGACGAAAATCTGTCCCGCCCCCGCCCAAAAGCGTTATTTCTTCCATCAGGCGTTCAAACTCCCGGCGGCACGTGACCACGTCTTCTCTTTGGATTTGGTTGTCGCACTGCAAAATGCGTATCCGGCTGCGCGCAAAAAAACTCTGCTTTTGCGACAATACGGAAAACGTCTCCTTTAAAAAGCTCTGTACCAGCGTACCGCTCGTCGATTCACTCGTATCTATTACAATGACAAATTCCCGGATTTTGTACGTCTCCCTCGTCTCCAAAGGCTCAATCAGCGGTAGATTGCCGTAAAGCTCTAATCCATAAGCGTAATATCCCAAGTCAAATTCTTCCGGATCCAAACGCGGCTCTTCCTTTAGCGCCGTAAATTTCCGCAAAAAATCACGGTAGCTTCTTCTTCCCGCAGCCGCTTTTATCTGGGAAGAAAGCAGCTGCTCCCCTTTTGTCTGTTCGCCGCCCCGAAAGCTTCTCTCCAACTCTGTCTGCCTGGCCGTCTTCTCCCAGTTTTCCTTTGCCTGTATGCACGCGGAAGCAAACGGATTGTTTTCCGCCGGCCAAAATCTGTGATCGTCCGTATAAAATTCTTCAGCCAGGCCTCTCTGCTCTTTTTCGCTCTTTTCTTTCAGCCATTCGTAAACAACGGCGGCCGATATACCCCGGCGGCTGCTTTGAAGCTCGCCGTATACGTTTTTTCGAATTAAGCTTAAAATCCGCTTTGTAGAGGGCTTGTCCATAGAATCGATCACATATTCCGCCACAATATCGCAGGATACGCTCCACAGACGCTTCTTGCGTCCTCCCATCAGCCAGAGATGACGAAACAGACAGTGCAAAACGCAATGCAGATACGCCCGGTCCAAAAACGCCGCGTTTTTCTGAAATACCCGAAGCAGAGGCTCTGTGGAATAATACAGCCGCATACCGTCCGTCGCAAACGTCAAAAGCCCCTCCGTCCTGCTAAACGCAAGCGCCGATAACGCCGGCCCAAAATACCGCAAATCAAGATACAGCTCATGTCGGATTAATTTCAGAATTTTTTCTGACATTTCTTCTTCCCACTCCGTCTGGGTCTGAATATGTGACATGCCGGGCCTCCTTTCCAAATCTGCTTTCCTCAAAACGCGTCAAAATCATAACGGCTCTCATTTCCCGCCTGTCCTGCCGCCGCCTTTTCCCGCAGCAGTCCCGCCGCTCCCTCCGGCCACAGGGCTTTTGCGGCGGCCCGGATGCACGTTGCAAGATTTGCGCCGCCCAAAAGCTTCTCCTGACACAAAAACTGCAAAGCGTCCAAATCTCTTTCCAAAATCATCCAGTCTGCAATTTCCAACACATGTTCTCTGACATAGCTATGATACCGTTCCTCTGATTTGCGACTCAATTGATACGGATAACGCAGTCTTCCCAACGCCATGTTCGAAAGCGTCCGTTCCAGCTCCTCAACGCATGCCTGTAAAAACACGTCGTCATACCCGGCAAAATCCACGCGCCCGTCCGCAAAGCACTGTCTGGCGCGAAAGCCCTCGCCGGAAATATTTCTTCCAAATAAATGCGCCGGCGCAATTTCGTCATAAGATTCATTGTAATCCGGATAAAACAAAGACGCTTCTATCCTGTCCCCGGAGACGAACGCAACTTCCAAATCGGAAGAAATCTGGCCAAGCATCTTTTGGATTCCGCTTGTTTGATTCGCCGGACACCGGAGTACAATCTGACTCAGAGAAATCGTATTCATAAACGCGTCGCTGCCAATCTCTTTCGCCGCGGCTCCCATAGAAATCGTCTTTAACTTTCTGCAATTATAAAAAGCGCAGCTTCCAATCGTTCTGACCGAATCCGGCAAAACAACTTCTTCTATGGCGTTTTTGCACAATTCCTGCAAAAACGGCTGTAAGCCGCCGTCTCCATAAGCAATCTCTTCATACGGCTCATTGAAAAGCCGGCTCTCTCCCGCAAAACAATACGGCGCAATTTCCACACATGGAAGCCCCGCAATCAACGGCGGCACAAAGACCCGAGGAGACGCGCCGTACATCCGAAGCAGCGCCGCCCCGCCCTCCCTGCTCTTTCGAAAGAGCATGCGGCATGCCTGTTTTTGTTCCATAGATTCACCTGCTTATTTTCTTCTTTCCCATATGCCATCATTTTCTGATTATAACATATTTCATTTCCAATGCAATAAAAGAACCATGAACCGGTGCAAAATCCTGACGGTTCATGGTTCTATTTTGTGCCTATTCTTCTTCCCAGTTTTCCTTGAAAGGCTTCTCCTCCCGGCATCCTGCCGCATCCAGCGCGCCCTCGATTAATTTCACCATTTCCCAGACGGAACGGAAATATATGGTCTTATCTTTTTCCGTCCAGGTAATCCGGCCCTGCCAGCTTCCATTCTGCCTGTGCTGAACCCGGATAATAAACGTCCCTAATTCTCCATGTCTGCGCAGTAATTCTTCATCGCTCATAACCTTCATCCTTCTTTCCATGTCCTGCTTCTTATTGACATTTTCCTGAAAAGAACGCTCATTGACTCCCGGATGGGGAAAACAAATCGAATCATAAAACTTTTCAAGCCCGGATATAAGCCGCCCTATTCCCTTTATTTCCAACGGTTCACAACGGTAGGAATGGTAAGCCTTTCCGCAAATCTCCCCGTCCTCCACATGGTCGGCGCAAAATACCACGCCGTTTTCCACCCCTAAATACCGCTGAGTCTTTTCCATGCGATTCCTTCCTCTCTATACAATCCTTTCATGATCGGGCGTACAGACGACGCTGTTTACATAATACTGCACTCCCGTCCTCTGTCTTCCGACAATAAAATGATAATTAATTCTTTGCTGTAATATCCTGCAGTTTTCCCTTGTCGTATTGATCAAAAGCACAAGATACTGCCCTTTTCCATATTTATTTACCGCGTCTCCGCGGCGCGCGGCTTTCTGAATGGCTTCTCCCAGCCGCTCCGACAGCTCGTCTAAAACCGGGCCGTCTTTCATGGGGTTTCCCTTTCCATCCACGACCGTACAAAGCATCAGATAAACCGACTGGCCCCCGCGCTCCGTCAGGCGCACCACCATCCGGTAAATTCCCTGAAAAATCGGATACGAACAAAAATAGCTTCCCGAAGCGTTCTCATCTTCTTCCGTAAGCTTTTCCTGAATGTCGTCCAGCACGGCGTAATGATGCCCAATCTGACCGCCCAGCTTATTTAACAGCTCCATCAGACGGCCCGTAGGACGCAGCCCTACTTCCTGAAAATACATTTCCACCGTATCGTCATAAAATTTTCTGGCGTCCTCGTCTCTGCCAAGAGAAATCAGCGCCTCCATCGTAATCGTTTCCCAATCCGCAAGCGGATTGACTTTCGCCGCATAAATCCCAAGCTTTTCCATCCGAAAAAAGTCCTGGCTGCTTCGCATCAGCTCTGCCGCGGCCTCGGTACATGCGCAAAAGATCCCCCGGTACTTTCTGGCCTCCTGCGCGACCCAGATGACAGACGCTTTGTTTTCCAGAAATTCTCCCGTATAGCAGTAACACGCCTTTAAATACAGCTCCAGCCGCTCCTTAGGATCCTGCTCTGCCTGGGCTGCCTGATAAAACGCTTCCATATCGGCCGCGTCTTCTCTGACCGAAATTTCATCCGTCCAATAATAGACGCCCTCTTTCTGGCTGATATAATTGACGTCGGGCAGTCCCGCCGCCTTTAACTTTTTCTTCGCGTTATAAACGACCGAACGCATTGCATGGCGCAAATCCGTAATTTCTCTGTCTTCAAACAAAATCTGCTCCAGCACGCTCCGGCTCACGCCCTCTCTCCCGTGATGCCACAAAAGCTGCATCATAGACGTAAACTGTGTTTCTCCCGACTTCGTGCCGCCGACGATTTGCTTTCCCTGATAAGACGCAAGAAATTTTCCAAACATCTGCACCGTCAAATAATTTTCTTCTTCCATACCATCCATTTGATCACTCTCCCCCAATTGAAACGCCTCCCGCGCTGTTTACCGGAATCAGCTTTCCATGTAAAACATCCCTTGCATTGTCAAATACGTAAGCGCAGGTAGAAAGCAAAACACATCTGTCCTCCTGCCCGGGCGCCGCGTTTGTCTGAAACTCTGACTGATCCAGCGTATCCGCCAGATATTTTGTAAAATCTTCTCCGGATTTTTGAAAAATCTGATATGTATCAGAAGAAGCCGCCGTCGTATAAGCAGAAAACAACTCTACTTTATAGTCCCTCTGCGGCGTCAAAATCCACATAACGGGATGTTCTTCATAATATTTTTGATCGTTCCAGTAAGATAACGTGGCGAACATCGTCTTGTTTTTCATGTGATGTCCATAAAGAATCGTATTAAAATCCAGAAAATCTCCCCGATTGGACGCCTCCACAAAAATAGATCCGGACGCGCTGTATGCGCCGTCAATGGAATGATTCAAATAATAATCGTTGTCGCTTCCCTGAAGAATCGGATAATCAATCACCGTATCTTCACAGTAAATCCATCCGATTACGTCTTTATTGACTTTCTGTAACGCTTCAAAATCCACGACAATCGGCGCCGTCTCCTCCATTTTTTCGGAGCCCGCCGCCGTATTTCTTCTGTCCTCCGGCACAATCAAAGCCGTATACTGACTGGAAATTCCGTCATAGAGCCGGCTTGCCTTTTCATATTGCCAGAGCGTAACGCCAATTACGCCGCAGGAACCTGTAAAAATAAGCAATAGAACGATCATAATGATTTTCCTGATTCGCTTTTTCATACGGCATCTAATCCCCCATATTTCTTTCCGCTTCTCTTCTCTGGCTTCTGTTTCTCTCCCGCATACGGCCCGCAAGAATATTTAACATTGCGCCGCAGGCAGCAAAACAAATGACGTATGCCTTTCCAATGCTGCTGCCATAAACTTCCATCAGGCTGCCAATCACAGGATAATGGGACGTCACCTTTCCAATCAGCGCGTCGTACGTTACGTCATTCATATCTTCTTTTGCATTCGCGTCGCCTTTTGTCGTAATCTTTCCCTCCACTGTCTGATTCTGCACGACGCGGTGCGTAATTACGGACTCTCCGCTGAAAAACGCAATAATGTCTCCCTTAGAAACTTCCTCCGGATTCGTTTTTTCTACATAAATAACGCTTCCGATTGGAATTTCCGGTTCCATGCTTCCGCTGACGACATGGTAAACTTCATATCCCAGTACGTGCGGAAGCGCCGTCATCAGACAAAATGCAATGACGCTTAATAAAATAATTGTTCCGGCAATGTTGCAAAGGGCGGGAACAAAATTCCCTCCCTTTGTATTTGAACTACTCATGTTGTTTTTTCCTTTTTTTCCTGAATTTCAGCAGATACCATCCTCCCGCTCCTGCCAGAACAGCCATAGAAAAGATACCGGCTTTGGCGGCAACAGGCAGATTGAACATAAGAACCGCAAATTCCTTTGGGAATATATCGCCGCCTAAATCTTTAAAACTGGCAAGCGGCGTTTCCTCGTCTCCGATCGTCTCCAATTCTCTTGGCACCTGATCATCCGGAATTTCTTCGCCTCCCGGAGCGTTTTCTTCTCCCTCCGGGTTATCAGCGTTCCCCGGCGTGCCGCCGCCCTCGGCGGCGGCCCCGCCTCCTGCCGCGGCAGTTCCTCCTCCCGCGGCCGGAACTACAGTCGTTCCCCCTCCTCCTGCAGACGGCGCCGGAGTCTGTGTCGCCCCGCTGACGGGCGTATAAGTAAACGTAAATACGTTTTCTGACGCATTTTCCGAAAGCTTTCCTGTCAGGTTATATGCCTGCGGCTGATAGCCTTCGATGTATAAATATGCTACGACCGGCTCATCTCCGACGTTGCCGTAATATGTTTCCGCCGGAGCAAGATCTTTTCCGGACGCATCCTGATATTTTACCGTATAAGCCACGGAATCTCCCAGAATGCCATATACTACGACGTAATCCTGATCTCCGGTAACCGGAAACGAATACGCGCTGTTTGCCGTATTGTTATCTCTGCCGCTTTCCCGGATGCCTTTTACGTAATATTTGCTGTTGTCTTTTAACTGTACGGAATTCTGACGAAAGGTTACGCGATCTCCGTAATGCAGATTTTCATTTGTAACGATTTCGCTGCCGCTAATCGTTCCCTGCGCTCCGGAAAAAATACGCACCGTATAGGTGTATTCTCCCTCCTGTGCAAAAACGGATCCGGAGGGCAAAAGCAGCAGGAAGAACAACAGCAAAAGCGCGGTAACATTGCCTTTTTTCTTCTGCTTTTTCTGCTCCATCTTTCCGTAAATGGAGAGGAAAAACAGCAAAATTCCACTGATGCTGGCCGCCAGAATAAACGGCGTCAGGTTGGAATCGTCTCCCGTACGCACTTCCCGTACCAGATTCCTCGGCGAACGCGGAGAAACCGACGCTTCGTTTAATTCCACTGCAAAATTCATCTGTAAATCGGCAAGCGTATTCTGGTAATCATTGCCCTGCGTTTCGCCGTCTAAGGCAACTTCCAGCGTAACTTCCCCTCCCTGACCTTTTGCAAACGTATCCACATAAAAGTAATCCTCCAGGGCATTTGTCGCCGCGTGAAGTCCTTCTCCGGCCGCGCTTTTCTTTTCACCGCCTATCGTATCGCTGCGAAACAGCGTATTCACCTTTCCATTTTTATCTTTATATTCCAAAACGTAAGTATACGCGCCGCCGCCCGTAGCGGAGTTCTTGCTTCGATCCTCCAGGGAATAGAGAACTTTGTTCGTCATATACCAGTCGGTCGCCGTACTGTTTTCATTTTTCAGCTTTAAGGTAAGGATTGCGTTATCTCCCGGCTGCAGACCATAAATCGCTTCGTCCAGATCCGACGTCTTAAAATTGCTGACCATCTTCTTTTCTTCCGTAAACGTAACGCTCCAGTCAGGATTTCCATAAGAAGTTTCCGCATGGACGTCCGCTGCGCCAAGCAAAAGCAAAAAACCTGCCGCCATCAGGCCAAATAATTTTTTCCCCATGTCTTCCCCTCCTTAATTCAGACTTAAAGTTCCATTGCTGACAGACACCCTGCGTCCCCAGGCGCTCCAGATGGCGTCCTGCGCATTGTGATCCTGTACGGCGTCTACTTTCGCTTCTACGCAAAACTGCACGCCGTCGTAATCGTACGTTGTCGTAATCGTCGTATAGCCGCCTTTTTCCTCTTTTGTCTGCGTAACTTTCGTAGCGACCATATTGTCAATCGTCAGGCTGTCTGCAAAGAGAGGCGTCGTCTTTCCGGTTTTTAATACCTTGTTATAATATAAAACCGTACGTTCCGCCGTAGACGAAGCTTCGTCGATGATCCAGCCGCCCGCATTGGTAAAATTCAAATCAATCAAATCGGGAGAAAGATTCTGCATCTTATTTCCCTGCGCGTCCGTCCAGTACTTATAAACGCTGACTCTGACATACTGATCGATCGTTCCGCTGTTTCGCACGCACAATTCTTCTTTATATTTTTTTCCGATTTTAATCTTTTCTTCTTCTCCCAGCATATGTTTCAGCAGCTCGCCCGTCGTTTCGTTCCATGAGCCGTTGCCCGCGCTGGCGTAATCTCTCCAGGAAATATTTTCTCCGTTTTCCACCAGCGTCACGCCAATGTCATACATCTGTACGCGGGAAACGTAATTTTCAGAGTAGTACGTCAATGCCGCCCGCGCGCCGCCAACCGAAGAAAACATCAGCAGCCCGATTGCCAGAACAAACGCTGCAAGCGAAACTTTCGGAGATGCCAGAAACTTTCGAAATCTATTCATTTACAGCCCCTCCTTTCACTGTGCCGGTATTCACTTTGTTCTTCCAGTCCGCATATGGCGTTCCGTCTTCCTTATACAGGACAGGCGTGCTTTCATAAATAACGACGACATTAAAGCTGTCGGCGTCCGTTACGTCTTTCGGGACGTTTTCTATTTTTACCTGAAGCTCCTTTGTGGCTTCCCCGCCGTTTACAATATCGCCGTAATAATAATAACCGTCGCTGCCGGGGCTCCACTTTCCGCTCTTATCCGAAAATACAAGCTTATATTCGCTGCCGCAAAACGCTTTTACGCGGATGTAAACAGGCTCGGAATCCGGATCGCTTTGAATGGAAACATGCTTCGTCCAGGCGGAAAAATCTTCCTCCACTTTTGTCTTATCTCCAAGAGAAAGGGTATGGCCTCCCTTTGCCTCTGCATACGTCGTAAAATATGCCCACGCGCTGTCAATGGATGCCGCAAGAACCAGGATGACCGCCAATGCAGTCAGAAAAGCCGTTTTCTTTTTCATAGGGTCCATCCTCCTTACTCATTGTCTTTGATTTTCGTCCAGCCCCATCCGGTGTCCGAATTGTATTCAAAATGATTGGTCACGGCTCCTCCCCCGTTGTTCGTCTCATCATAACGATTGGTAAAGGAAACCGATACGACTTCATCCGCCGCAATCACAGTCTTTTGCGTATCGCCCGTCTCTGGCTGATACACCGCGCCGGAATATATTTCCGTCACCGTAACTTCCGCTCCGACCGGAATACGCGTCAGAAGCGTCTTTTTTTCGCCCGGAGACGTAAAGGAAATCGACGCCACATCGCTATACACAAGCTGATCGCCTGTTTTGGCTTCTACCAGAAATACAAACGTCGCCGGATCTTTTGTCTCATAGCTTTTTAATGTTTTTACAATTTCCAGGGAGCCATAACGAACGTCCCTTTCCATCTTCAAAGCCGCCGTTACGTCATACTTCCAGTCGCCCGCGCTATCCGTGCTGATATTTCCGTTTTCATCCGCGTCTTTTTCAGGCAAAGACACAAGCGCCGGAGCGACAGAATACGTATATTCACCGGAATTTGCGATTGTGGCAAGACTTTTGTTTCCATCTTCATCTTCCACCGTCACCACGTAATCCGAAACGTCCGCTCCTCTTGCAATCACAAGATACAGGCCGCATTTCATACCGGATATTTTTTCACCAAACGGCACGCCCTTTACTGCCGGCTCTCTGCCTGAGAAAGCGATTTCAGCCGCTTTCTGAGAAAGTGATTTCCATTCTTCCGCATCCGGATTCTCCGAAAGGACAAGGCTCTCAAACCCCTCCAGGAATTCATATGTATACGTATCATAACCGCTTACTTCCCTGGCCTGCGCCACCTGATACAAATCAACCACCACATTTGCATCTTTGAGTTCTTCTTCAAAATCCACACTGCCGGATAAGACTGTCAGGGAACACTCCCTGTCAAAATCCACTGCCCTGGCCGCCCCGTCCATCCTCGGCGCAGTCA
>CATOKN010000013.1 GCA_951800425.1 uncultured Lachnospiraceae bacterium | reverse complement strand
GTATGAACAGTCCGTTTCGCAAGCATCGTTCAATGAATTGAAAGACGATTTTGTTTATTTAGGTGTCATTGAAAGTGATGTTACCAATTTACAAGGCTCAAATGACGCAGGTAATTATTTGGACGGAATACCCAAAGAAAACTTCCAGGCAAATCACCCTATTGTTGGCGCAGAAGTTTATCAATATGGCGAAAACATTGTCGTTGAGATTGGAGGGAAATACTGGTTGTATGAAAACTGTCATAACACAGATCTCAACGGAAATCCAAACGGGTATGACCCACTCCCCAATAACCAAACTTCTGGTGAAGAAGTATCGGAACAAGACCCCGCCGCAACCTGAATAATCTTATCTTCATAACAATGCTGTTAAATGCGACACAGCTGCATAAAATACTGCAAATCCATATCTTTTTGAAAAATGATATTTTCACAAAAGGGAAAGTCTGCCCTTTTTTAGAAGAAAAATATTTTTCATTTTTTATTTCCATGATTCGCTCCCTTGTCCCATAAAAGCAAATATGGTATAATTATCCTATCTTAAGATACGGTCTGGAAAGGAAATGCCCTCGGGCATCCCTCTATGCCATTCGACAGAAAAAAGAAAGGGGCGAATTGCTATGCGTATTACAATTACAGGAAGAAATCTCGAACTAACCAATGGACTCAGAAGCGCTGTCGAGGACAAGCTTGGCAAACTGGAAAGGTACTTTAATCCCGATACGGATATATTTGTCACATTGAGCGTTGAAAAAGAAAGACAGAAAATCGAAGTCACCATACCCGTCAAAGGCAACATCATACGTTCCGAGCAAGTGAGCAACGATATGTACGTATCCATCGATCTGGTAGAAGAAGTGATTGAACGGCAATTAAAAAAATATAAGAAAAAAATTATCAGCAAACATCAAAACGCCGCAAGCTTTAAAAAAGAATTTCTGGAAAAAGAAACGGAAGCAGATGATGAAATCCGTATCATCCGTACGAAAAAATTCGACATGAAGCCCATGTATCCGGAAGACGCCTGTGTACAGATGGAATTGCTCGGTCACGATTTCTTTGTATTCTGTAATGCTGAAACAGAAAAAGTCAATGTCGTATACAAACGAAAGAGCAATACTTACGGACTGATTGAGCCTGAGTTTTAGTTGACAAACCAGCCCAAACACGCTATACTTAAGTCTCCGGGCAGCCGGGGTGTCAGCGGTACCCTGTACCGGCAATCCGCTATAGCCGGGGTGATATTTTGCCGAGGGTTTTTGATTGTGAAGCTGCCCTTCATAAGTGGCGTTGACGTTTGGGTCTTGCGCAACAGGAATTTATGAACCGGGTCAGGTCAGGAATGGAGCAGCCCTAAGTAAACACTCTTGTGTGCCGCAAGGGCGCCTGAGCCGAGCTAACTGTGAAGGTACCGTTCGGGGTCAGGATTCGAAGCAGAATGCCCGGATAAAAAAGAATTTCAAAACAGGAGCTGATTTTTCAGCTCCTGTTTTTTACTCTGTCTGCACTTTTCTCTTCTTATTTCGATGAAATCGAATCAAACTCGTCTAAAATTTCCTGTTCCGGAGCTTTTGTCAATAAGCTTACCGCAACAATAAAAATACAGCCAACCAAAAATGCCGGAAGCAGTTCATAGACATTCCATGCGCCTCCAATCGGACGCACCAGGTATTTCCAGATAAACACCATTGCGCCGCCTGAAATCATTCCTGCAAGCGCGCCGTTTCGGTTCGTTCTTCTCCAGAATAAAGAAAACAGCATAACAGGTCCGAACGCTCCGCCAAAGCCGGCCCAGGCAAAAGAAACAATGCCAAATACGGAACTGTTTGGATCTCTGGCAATAAACACGGCGATAATTGCAATTGCAACAACGGTCAGCCGTGCAATCAGCATCGTGCCTTTTTCCGAAATTTTCAGCTTTAACACGTCTCTTAGGATATTCTGAGAAATACTCGAAGAAGCCGCTAAAAGCTGAGAATCTGCCGTTGACATGGTACAGGCCAGGATTCCGGCAAGAATAACTCCTGCAAATATAACGGCAAGCACGCCGTGATTGCTCAGAAGCTGCGCCGTTTTGATAATCAGGGTTTCAGAATCAGAACCGCTCAATGTTTCGATCGCTCCGGACTTCGTCATGCTGTAGCCAATGACGCCGATGAAAATAGCGACTGCCATGGAAATCACCACCCAAACGCTGGCCACTCTTCTCGAAAGCGTCAGTTTATTTTCATCTTCAATTGCCATAAAGCGCAGCAGAATGTGCGGCATTCCAAAATATCCAAGTCCCCAGGCAAAGGTCGATACAATGCTGATAAATCCATAGCTTCCGGCCGTATTAGAAGCCGCGTCATGAATGCTTGTCAAAGACAGATACCCCGGTAATTCGGAAGCGTTTTTAACTACGACGTCAAGTCCTCCCGCCGTCTGTATGCCAAAAACAACAACGATCACCAGCGCCATCGTCATAACAATGCTCTGAATAAAATCCGTCGTGCTTGCCGCAAGAAATCCTCCCAGAGCCGTATATCCTACGATAACAATGGCGCTGATAATCATTGCGGGAATATACGAAATTCCAAATAAATTGGAAAACAGCTTGCCGCACGCGGCAAATCCGGACGCCGTATAAGGAATAAAGAAAATAACGATAATCAGCGCGGAAATGCCAAGCAGCGCATGGCTTTTATCCCGATAGCGGTTGGAAAAGAAATCCGGTATCGTAATGGCGTTTCCGGCGGCAACCGAATAACGGCGCAGCCTCTTTGCCACAATCAGCCAGTTAAAATATGTTCCCACGCCAAGGCCAATCGCCGTCCAGCCCGCATCCGCAATTCCGGTCAGATACGCTACGCCGGGCAGTCCCATCAAAAGCCAGCTGCTCATATCGGAAGCTTCCGCGCTCATCGCGGTAACTAACGGCCCTAGCTTTCTTCCTCCCAGATAAAAATCATTGACATCGTTGTTTTTTCTGGAAAACCAGACGCCAATGCTTACCATTCCTAAAATATAGACAATGATAACAATAAAAGTTCCCAATGTTGATCCACTCATAGGCTTCTCCTCTTTTCTATGTATTGTACGACGGTTAATTATAGCATTCTTACAAAATTTCCACAACCTGAAATTTGACTTTCACTATTGACAAAATAATATTATATGATGTATAGTATTAATTACAAAATAGTATTATACAAAGCAAGGGGTGATGAAATGGCATTTGGCATAGGGGCGGCGTTGCTGGACGCAATCGTTCTTGCAGTTGTCTCAAAAAAAGAAGAAGGAACCTACGGCTACAAAATCACACAGGACGTCCGCAGAGCCATTGACATATCAGAGTCTACGCTGTATCCGGTTCTAAGACGTCTGCAGAAAAATCAATACCTGATTGTCTATGACGTGGAATGCGGGGGACGAAACCGCAGATATTACAAGCTGACGAAAGCAGGCAGCATAAAATTGAGAGAATATCAGACGGAATGGACAGACTATTCATGGAAAATATCTAATTTATTATCGGGAGAGGAGCAGGAATGAACAGAGAAGAATTTCTAAGACAATTAGAGCGGCTGCTTTACGATATACCGGAGAGTGAACGCCGGGAGGCTATGGAATATTATCAAAATTATTTTGAAGACGCCGGTCCGGAAAACGAGGCTCAGATTATTGAGGAGCTGGGTTCTCCTCAGGAAGTAGCGGCAAGCATTAAAAAGAATTTATTCGGCGAAAATTACGAAGAATATGATTATGAAACGCAGACAAAACAAAAACAGCCTTATGTCCCTCCGGAAAAACCTTCCAGAAATATCTTGATAGGCATTATCGTCGTTTTGACATTTCCGCTATGGATCGGCCTGATAGGCGGGGCGTTTGGCCTGATTGTAGGAGGCGTCGCCTGTGTATTTGCCTTTGCCGTAGCCGTTTTTGCGCTCGTTGGTTCTTTACTTCTGGTTGGGTTCATTCTGGCAGGAATTGGTTTTGCAAATATTTTTGCCGGGCTTCCCGCCGTTGGCATGATTTTGATTTCTGTCGGTATGTTTATTCTGGCGTTTGCAATTTTGGGAGTGATTGTAATTGGCTGGGCGTTTGGGAGGATACTCCCCCGGACGCTGCGTGCAATCGTTCGCCTTTGCAAGCGGCCATTTCAGAAAAGAGGTGTTATGATATGAAAGGATTTACAAAAATTTGTCTGCTGCTCAGCCTGATTTGCCTTTGCATCGGCGCCGTCTGCTTAGGAGCCGGCGTTGCGCTTGGAAGCGGAATAAAGGAAGTCTGGTCGATGGTCAAAGCAGATGAGTTAAGTTTGAGTTTTGACCTGCCTTATTTTTTTACGGATGACGACGATGCGGACTTTGGAAACATGAAAAAAGGACTTGTAGATAAGAAGTTTCCGGCAGAGCAGGTGACGAATCTGAATATTGATTTAAAATATGGAAGCATAAATTTTGTCGACAGCAAAAGCGATCAGATTGAAATTTACGTAGATGCTTCGGACAAAAACACCTACTTATGCGAGCTTGACGGAGATACGCTCGATTTTTTGGATAAAACGTCGCGCCATATCCGAAACGCCATCCTCAAAGGAGGCTATAAAGCAGACGTAACCATTGCCATTCCGGAGGGCAAAATTTTTGATGAAGCAGATTTAAATGCCAATGCCGGAGCTGTTGACATCGTTCATAAAATATCGGCGGAAAAAATTCATATTGAACTGGATGCCGGACAACTGACGGCAGAAAGATTATCGGCGTCGGAGGAGATGTCCGTAAACATCGGCGCAGGAAAATTTGAAGTATCTGATTTTTCCGCACAATCCCTGTCTGTTGACTGCGGGATTGGATCGGCCAGCTTAACCGGAAGCCTTTTGCAGGATGCGGACATAGAATGCGGCATGGGCGAGATTTTGCTGAATCTGCAGGGACGGGAATCTGATTATAATTACGACGTTGACTGCGATCTTGGATCTGTATATTTAAATGGCAACGAATACCGCTCCATATCGCTCGAAAAAGAAATTGACAATGACGCAGAACGTGACATAAACTTAAAATGCGGCATGGGTAACATTGATGTGACAGTAAAGGAGGAATAGAAATGGAAAAAAGATTATACAAATCAGCGACAAACCGGGTTTTGTGCGGAGTATGCGGAGGCATAGGGGAATATTTAAACATAGATCCTACAGTTGTGCGTCTGCTGTGCCTTTTATTAATCTGCGGCTGGGGAAGCGGATTGATTTTTTATATCATTGCAGCTGTTATTATGCCGGAATCACCGGGAAAATATTAACAGCGATACCACGGGAGGCGAAATTATGTTTTTGCTGACGGTTTTGCTGCTGGTACTGCTTTTGGTATGTACGGGACTGTTTTTTGCGGTCGGTATTCTGACGCTTAAAATTTTATATACGTTTTGCATTGGACTTCCAATTGCCGTTTGCCTTACGGCGGCAGGTATGGTACTATGTATTACAATTATTGGAATTCCAATCGGTCTGTTATTGTTTCGGCTGGCAGGATTCATTCTTGTGCCATTCCGTTAAACAACTGAAAAAAATAACAAAAAGGAGGGGTCCATGCGGGTCTGCCTCCTTTTTTGTATAAAAAGGATTTTTCGCTATGTATAATGATGAAACCCTCTATGCCGACGGCGCGCGTCTGCCCCTCGGCGACGGCAGTATCCGGCTGTGCCGGGTGAAAACAAGGGATGAGAAACGCATCCGGATATATGGAAAGAAAACGGCTGACGGCAAACATTTGCTTTGCATGGCATCCGGAATTGAAAACGACGATGAAGCCTATCGGACGGCAGTTACCGGATGGTTAAGAAATTATGCCAGAATAAAGCTTGGAGAAAAAGCGCATCATTTTGCCATACAGATGCAGGTAACAATAAACAGAATTGCTATCAAAGAACAAAAGACCCGCTGGGGAAGCTGCAGTTCGCTGGGAAATTTAAATTTCAACTGGAAGCTTGTGCTGATGCCGGAGTCCATACAGGATTACGTCGTCGTCCACGAGCTTGCCCACAGAAAACAGATGAACCATTCCGGCGCATTCTGGCAGGAAGTTGCCAAAACGCTGCCGGATTATAATGCGCGCAGAAAATGGCTGAAAGAACACGAACACGAATTTATCAAATATTAATCAGGAGGTATCGTATGTTAAAAGGAAAAGTAGCCGTTGTAACGGGCGGCACAAGGGGAATCGGATACGCTATCGTGAAAAAGTATCTGGAAAACGGAGCAAAAGTTATTTTATTTGGCTCCAAAGCTGAATCAGTAGAAAAAGCGCTTGCTTCACTGAAAGCAGAAAACCCGGCCTGGGAGGCAGAAGGAGCGCACCCCAACCTGACGGACGCAAAGGAAGTGAAAGCCGCAATCGTGGCCGTCAAAGAAAAATATGGCAGGATTGATATTCTTGTCAACAACGCCGGAATTTCTGACAGCACCAAAATTGACGCTTACGATGCGGAAACATTCCACCAGGTCATGCAGCTTAATGTAAACGCTATCTTCCATGCCATTTTGCCTGTATCCAAAATTATGAAAGAACAGGGTGGCGGCTGCATCATCAACACAAGCTCCATGGTCAGCATTTCGGGACAACCAAGCGGCGTCGCCTATCCCACCAGCAAATTCGCCGTAAACGGAATGACGCTTTCGCTTGCCAGAGAACTTGGCCCGTATAACATCCGTGTCAATGCCGTCGCGCCTGGAATTACGAAGACGGATATGGTCGCGGCGCTTCCGGGCAAGATCATCGATCCCATGATTGCAGCCATTCCGCTGCGCAGGATTGGGGAACCGGAAGACGTGGCAAACGCATTCCTTTTTTTGGCGAGCGATATGGCAAGCTATGTGACCGGGGAAGTGCTGTCTGTTGACGGCGCGATGAGAAGCTAAATAAATATACCCCATGATTCTAATTTATTGACGTCCCAATAGAATCACAATGCTTTCCAGCATAAAAATAGTCCGCAAGCTAAACTTTTGCTTGCGGACTATTTTTAAGCGGAGAGTGTGGGATTCGAACCCACGTGCCCCGTAAGGGACAACCGCATTTCGAGTGCGGCTCGTTATGACCACTTCGATAACTCTCCTTGATATGTCTTCCGCATCAGCGCCGATCAAACCTTTGAAAAAAAGTAACTGCTGATATACAGAGCCATATACGATTGTATTGTATCACACATTCATCCTAATTTCAAGAACTTCTATTTTTCATTTTGATCTCGGGTTGTAAGGGAATCATGGAAATAAAAAATGAAATTTTTGTGAATTCTAGTTTTCTTTCGTTTTTCCCGTTATACTTATAAATGGAAGAAACCAGAAAGTAGATAAGAAAGGATAAAAAATTATGGCGGAAATCATGGAAAAAGCATTAAAAGGACAGAGAAAGGCATTGGAATATCTCTATAAAAAAAATAAACAGAACGTATTTTATGTGGCAAAATGTTTGCTTTTGGAGGAAAACCGGGCGGAAAGGGCGGCCGTCAGGACTTTTGAAAGTTTATTGGAGGAAAGGGCTTCATGGAAGATGAAAACGGAAGAAGAGTTTTCAAATGCGGCAATTCAGACGCTTGTCTCGCATTGCAAAAGCGCGGCAATCCAGAAAAATTACAAAGCGTTTCGGATTCCTCAGAACAGAAATTTTCGGATTTCGGAGACGGGTACATATGACGGAGCAAGGGGAGAGCGGGATTTTGTTTTGAACGGTTTGTCTGATTTGCAGAGATTTGCGTTTGTACTGCGCGCGCTCTGTGGTTATGATGTCGGACAGATGGCGGACGTCTTGAAAATATCAGACAAAATTTTATCCGCTGTATTGGAAGAGGAAAAAGGCAATGTGGAAAAACTTATGGAAGCGGCCGGAAAAACAGGCGAGGGTTCCTATGAGCGGCTGGTGAATGAGCTTCGGGAAATGGAGAAAGATCTTCTTGTTTCACAAAAGGCAGAAGAAAAAATTTTAGCAATGGTAAAAGAAGCCGCCGGCAGGGAGCAGCGAAAAAGGAAAACGGGAGTTGTTTTTGCGGGAGTCGCTTTTCTGGCATGCGTTTGTGTCGCCGCTTTTCTGTCGTTTGGGCCAGAATCCGGGCAGGAACAGAAAAAATCCGAAGCAGAGACGAAAGCTTACGGAACAGAGGGATCCAAAAACTCTGGCACTTATGCGGATATAGAGATACAGGATTATGGAAAAGTTACGATAAAGCTGGATGCGGACGCGGCGCCTGTTTCAGTGGAAAACTTTATCCGTCTGGCCAACGACGGATTTTATGACGGCCTGACATTTCATAGAATTATGGAAGGATTTATGATGCAGGGCGGAGATCCCAACGGTAACGGCATGGGCGGATCTGACGAAACGATTGTGGGTGAGTTTGCAGAAAATGGTTATGAAAATCCGCTTTCCCACGTCAGAGGAGCTGTCGCTATGGCCCGTTCCAAATATTATAACAGCGCAAGCTCACAATTTTATATTGTGCAGGAGGACAGCCTGTTTTTGGATGGAAGTTATGCGGTATTTGGCAATGTGACGGAGGGAATGGAAATTGTGGATGCAATTTGTGAATCGTCAGAGCCGACAGACAACAATGGAACGATACCGGCTGAAAAGCAGCCCGTCATTACGTCTGTTACGATTCGCGCAGAATAAACAATATGTTGACATTTTTTGATAAGATTTTTCCTTAAACAAATAAGAGAACTCTCTCGGTTTAAAAATAATACGCGTATCGCGTATTATTTTTTGGATAAAATGTTTTATATACGCAATTCGAGTGTTATTGAGACTTTGTCTGCGAAGTTGCATTAAAATATTTTTATTAATGGGAGGGATGATTTTTGGACATTGGATCTCAATTGCGGAATCTGCTGGAAGAAGAGGGAATTACACAGAAACAGTTGGCAGAAGCTTTGAATATTTCTGCAACGACCTTAAATGGCTATGTTCAAAACCGCCGACAGCCGGATGCCAGTACCGTAATACGGCTTGCTTCCTATTTTCACACGACTACGGATTACATTTATGGTATAACGACGATAAGGGAGCCTCTTACAATGCCGTATAATGCGGATGAGCAGCATCTTGTAAATATTTACAGGGGCATTCCGGAGGATAAAAAGACTCTTTATATTGAAACAGGCAGGACATTTTCTAATTTTGAGAAGAAAACGAAAGAAAAAAAGATTACCAGATAAAAAATTTTATGATAAGTTTCTGCTTATGTACAAGATTATCCTTTAGACAATTTCTAAAAAAAAGAATTTTGTACAAAAATTATTATGAAAAGCATAAATTATGTTGATAAAGTTTTCGAGAGAGTGAAGAGAAGTAGCGCAAAGAAGCTCTCCTGGAAAGGTTGACAGAACCAGAAAGGCAAAGGTTTAGATTGCTCAGGGTGTTGTTTAGAGCGAAATTTACAAAAATAAACGAAAAGAGTGGTATGGCCCGTCTGGCGCCATACCACTTTCTTTCTCTGTTGAAATAATTGTTTAAGGAATCTGAAATCCAATTTCTGCAAGCATTGTCGAGTCTTCCTCTTTTGTGGACGCTTCGAAATACAATTCCTTTTCTCCGTTGTACAAAACCATAATCCAGCTTTCGGTCGTTCCATCTGCGTTTTCTTTATACCTTTGTGCCATCCACTGCAGGAAACTGCCGTCTGCGTTTTTAATTCCGATGTACGGATCGTTATATGGGTCGTTGTAAGGTTCTTTTCGAAAATCAGGCAGATGCACGTGAACAACAAGCCCGGCTTTCGTCTTTACGGCGTCTTTTACCACGATTCCATTTGCTTCCTGATCAATGGCAAATGTTTCGTTTTTGGATGTGTCTACGGTAACCGGAAACCTTAAATGCCAGGTTCCTTCTACTCTGCCCGTGCTTTCATATTCTCCCTGCGCATCCCAGCTGTCCCATAATTTTCCGGTAAGATTTGTTATCGTCCAGTCTGCGACGATTGTTCCGTCTTCTCCCGTTTCAAACGAGCCGCCGCCCTCATCTGACAAAAGATTGATTTCATGGGCGGAAACAAACAGATGATCGTCCGTTTTTTCAAATGACTGGCTCGAATAGCCGGACATATCCATTCCTTCAATCTTTAATGTATCCGATCCGACTTCCTTGCTGGCTATTAAAATGCCGTCCGACTGGTTTAAATCTTCCCGCTCCGTTGTTAAAGACGCCGTATAATATAGTACATATCCGTCGCAGTAAATATCGGATACAGAAATGGTTACGCCGTTGTCCTCCGCCGATATGGAATATTCTTCCGGATTTTCCTGCCTGGCAAGTTCTGCTTCCGCTTCTACGGATTTTTCGCCAATTTTAGAATAGATGGCCGTCTTTTCTTCCTCGTTTTTTTCTCCCCTTGCATTATCGATAAGCTTTCCAAACGTATCGCTGAAAAGATTTTCCGCCAGAGTGGGATTTGCTATTCCGATTGCCGTAAGGACAAGCGCGCATGCCGCTGCCGTTCCTGCCGCCGCCATCCAAACTCTTTTTCTGCTTCTGTTTTTTCTGGTTTTAGGTTCCATGCTTTTTACCTCCCGCAAAATCCTCTGCTTTGCTGATTCTTTTTCCAAAGGGGATAATTCCAGATTTTCATATTCTGACAAGTCCATTTCTATCTCATTGAGTAATTTATAAATATTTTTTTCCATTCCAACCATCCTTTCCAAAAAAACTTTAATTGCTGTATTGTTTGCGGATTTTCTTTTTTCCTCTGGACAGACGATTATAAATGACGTCTTTTTTCATTCCCGTTTCTCTGCTGATTTCTTCCATCGACTGCTCTTCTACATACAATTTCATAAACAGTTCTCTGTCGGACGGGGTTAAACATGACAGCATAGCTTCCGCTTCTTTTGAAATTTCCCTGTCAATCAACTTTGTCAGCAGCCGATCTTCTCTGGCAATTACCGCGTCTTCAATATCTACGGTAACGGGCTCTTTCTGATATTGCCTTAAATAATCAATGGCCCGGTATTTTGCAATGGCTGCAGACCAGTTTTTAAATGTGTTTTTGCTTTCGTCAAAGTCTGAAATATTCTGCCATATTTTTAACAATACATCATCAAAGCATTCTTCCTGCCTTTCCGGCAGTCCAAAAAGATGCTTTCGAATGACTGACATAATCAGTCCTCCATATTCATCAATTACATACATGAGGGCGTTTTCATTCCGCAGCTTCAACTGCTGGATAAAGTTGTATTTTCCAATCCTCATAAATCATCCTCTTTTCCAAACCTGCGCGCCGGTTCGTTTATCGGTTACACTTATTATTACGGATTCTTTTCCCAAATTCTATCAAACGGCATCATTTTTTTGAAGTAAATTCTGCCAGAAAAATCTTGACATGCGCACAGAACGTGTAATATACTGTTTAAGTATGTAAATAGTATAGGAATGCAAGCCAAAGCCCCGGCAAGCATTTGGACTATAAAGAAATGGCAGAATGGGATCACGTCCGGACATACGGGATTTCCACTGTCGATGGTAAAAGTATAGCAGTTATAATTTCAAGGAGGGAAACCGATGAGAACATTTGTGGCCAGTCCTTCTACTATTGAGAGAAAATGGTACGTAGTGGACGCTGACGGAATGACATTAGGACGTTTGGCATCAGAAATTGCCAAAGTATTAAGAGGAAAGAATAAACCAATCTTCACACCGCATATAGATACAGGTGATTATGTTATCGTAATCAACGCTGAAAAGGTGAAGGTAACCGGCAAAAAATTATCTCAGAAGATTTATTATCATCACTCCGATTATGTAGGCGGCATGAAAGAAACCACATTGAAAGATATGCTGGCAAAACATCCGGAACGAGTTGTAGAACATGCGGTAAAGGGCATGCTTCCGAAAGGACCTTTGGGAAGACAGATGTACAAAAAATTATTTGTATACGTTGGACCAGAGCATAAACATGCAGCTCAGAAACCAGAAGTTTTGACATTTTAATCGGTAAGGAGGAAAATTACAGTGGCTAATGCAAGATATTACGGAACAGGAAGAAGAAAATCATCTGTTGCCAGAGTATATTTAATGCCAGGAACGGGCAAAGTTACGATTAATAAAAGAGACATTGACGATTATTTTGGACTGGAGACCTTAAAGGTTATCGTTCGCCAGCCATTGGCACTCACAGAAACAGTCGATAAATTCGATGTTTTGGTAAACGTAAAAGGCGGTGGATACACAGGCCAGGCCGGCGCTATCCGTCACGGCATTGCAAGAGCGCTGCTTCAGGCAGACGCAGATTACAGACCTGTTTTAAAATCCAATGGATTCTTAACGCGCGATCCGAGAATGAAAGAGAGAAAGAAGTACGGCCTCAAAGCGGCTCGTCGCGCTCCGCAGTTCTCAAAGAGATAATTACAGTAAAATTAAAGAGATTCGTAAAACCCTTGAAAGTCTGGTATTTTCAAGGGTTTTCTTTATATCTGCATTTTCTGAAATTGTGGTAAAAAGTGCTGAATTTTGAAGTGTAGAACACACATAGCACACAAACGAGAGTATAAAAGCCTTGTGTCTTCTGTAAGACTTTTGTATAATGCAGTTATCAGAAAAAAGGCGGTGTTTTCATGAATGGAACAGCGTATAAGAACCAGCATATCAAAGAACATTACGACAGGATAAAAATTGACAATAGGCTGGCAGAAGAAATTTCTGATATTCCCAAACTTCTTTCACACCTTAAAATGAATGATCTACGAAAATTTTTGCCTGATGGAGAAAAATCGCTCCACAAAAAAATGACCTGATTTCTTTAATCACTCCATATGTATCTCGTGATCAAATCATTTTTCCTGGCGGAAAAAAATGCCTGACCCTACACTCTGACATTTCACATCTCGGCCATACTCTGCATTCTGTATCCTAATTCAAAACAGCCTGATTGGTTTAATGTATCATATATCTCTATCAGCAAAAACAGCACACCTAAGCAATTGCTCCGATTTCATTTGGAATCGGGGTTTTTATTCATGTTATACTACTACGGCTTTGCGACCTGCTCCAGAAACTGCTTCCTCTTCCGTTGCAAATAAATAGTCAGCGTTATATTCTGAAAACAATAATATACAAGTTCTATTAAATTTAGGATAAGTAAATGCTGTTATACCATGTAATTTGTTTTGTGCAGTTTTCTCACTTACCCTCCCTCCCCAATTCCGCATATTGTTTAATAGCAATATTTTTTCGATACAATATACTTTTCAAATTTGAATACATACCATTTCTCTTTTCTTACTCCTAAAGATAATTTCCAGCTATAGAATATACTTTTAAAGGAGTATTGATAAGCATTATTTGCATTTAAAAGTATTTTTTGATTAATCGTCCATAAAATTTATGCTATACTTATGCTCGGAGGTAATCATATGGACTTTTTAATGGACAAATACAACTTGAATAAAAGCACTTTGTCCAAATCATGTGACATCCCATACACAACAATTGAAGGTTTGTATAAAAGGGGCTATAAGGGGCTTAAATTGCCTACACTAAAGAAACTGTCCAACTATTTTGGAATCAGCCTTGATTATTGGACGAATGATAATTTAATTGAACCAGTCCCTCCCAAAATCAATAATTTTACTCTAACCCAAAAGGATGAGATAAAACTTTTAACTGACTACCGAGCATTAAACGATTCTTCAAAAGTTTATGTAAGAGGAGTTCCAAAAGGGTTTTCTATTTCTGAAAAAATTGCTAATGCTAAAGGAGAAACATTTAGTGGTCTTAATCCAGAATATCAACAGGCTATGTTAGAGTTTATTGCGCAATTACTTGCTAAACAAGAAGAATCTGACCCACACAATTCTGAAAAATGATGCATGTACATCACCGCACCTGTATTTTTGCATAAAGATTATACTTACAGATATTTTCCGGACAGTGCGGTTATTAGCTGCTTGCTTTATAGCAGCCCTTTAATTTCGACTGTAGGCTTAATGCATGGGATTCCTGAATCACGATGTTTGCACTACCACTTTCCTGCCCCTTGCATGGAGCTGGCGCAGCCGTTTCATGTTTGTGCTTATCTCGCTGTGGATGGAATGCTTTACAGGAACCGGATTATTGTTTCTGGTATGTATGTGGTCAAGATAATATTCTGTGACAGGGAACATGTTCTGCAGGAGGAAGGCGGCGCTTTTTCCGTCAAATTCTCCAAGGACAATAGTGAGGCATCTGCCGTATTTTTTTGCCTGTTTGTCATGGATGGCCCTGAACTTGTCTACCCGGCTGCTTAATGGGACCATCCAGAGCAGGGAGGTCTTCTCATCCTTCAGGCAGTAGAAAGTCGGGCGGTATGTACCGTTCTCTTTGTTCTGCATGAGCATATTGTCATTTACTTTTTCAAAATATTCATCCTTGATATGATATACATAACCTTCTTTGTAAAGCATATGCCACCACCTATAGAATCAGCCCTACCTTGCGATAGGGCTGAGAATTTTCAGGCCGGACATTTATTAGACGCCTCCGGTGGGCGAACCATATTTTCGGACCGGTCATTTATAAGCCGCCAACGGTAAGCGGACAATATTTTCGATAGATTTCTCTATCTTTATTATCATTATACGAAAGAGGCGGAAATATGTCAATTTATTCAACAATATTTTATTTCCTCCACGCCAAGCAGGTTGTCTGTCAGCGTGGCTTTCGTTAAGAGCGGGTTCTGCCCGGATGGGATACTGTCTGAAGTCCTGAAATAGAACCGGTAGGAAAGACCGGGACGGATCTTATAGTCTTTCCCGATCCGGAGCAGGTGTTCATTGCCATCCTGATCGGTAAGCACAATGTCATGGCTGTTCCTGAAAAGCCTCAGCCGGACATCCGTGCAGATGCCCTCCAGCACAAAGTAGGTCTTTCTTTTGATCTGGAGACCAAGCAGCACGGCTTTTATAGCAGAACCGGCAAACAGCAGGATACTGAGGATGAAAAAGGAAATATCCTTTTGATGGAGGAAGAGGACGAGGCCGGTAAAAAAACAGCCGGTCCCGACAAGGAAGGTCAGGACCAGC
>CATOKN010000012.1 GCA_951800425.1 uncultured Lachnospiraceae bacterium | reverse complement strand
ATTAAAAACTTTCCCTTGTTTTGGTCCTATGAGGGCAAAAACAAGGGAAAATGGTTGATTTGATGATGTAATGGGTTTGATAGATTGCGTAAAATGGGGATTTTGGTAGGGAATGATAGTTTAATTTGAATTTTCCAAATCAATTCCCCATCCTGAAATCATATATTTTACTTGTGTTTTATATATAATTATAAATACATATAGATACTGTTTATTATTTGTTTAAAAATAACTTTATAATTTTGCGGAGGGAAAAACGTTGAAAAAATCAGTGTCCTTAACAGCTATTGCATATGTATTAGCAACAATATTCTTATTGATAATACCTATAAATGTGCAAGCAAGTCCAATTATTGAAAATGAAAAATTTATTAAAGAGGGTTACACCGCAGACGGTATTAAATATTCTATTTATGAACTTATTATCCCTGATAATGAAACAGTAAGCCGTATTGCTGTATCAAAATGGGTGAGTATTGTCGTGTATTATGACGGCGATGTAATACCATCCTCAACATATCCTTATGAGGCGTATGACAATGAATATAAAACCGTTATGAAGGGAACCTTAAGACGCACCTCTTATGAGTATTTATTATTCGGCAACCGCACCCGTACAGTCTATCAAGGAACAGTGCACGGAAACATTTAACTCAATATCATTAAATGACAGTATCTATATGCGTACTATTACCTCGAAAAAATTATTTATTAAACTGCAATATTTTATACTATATATGGATGTTATATGTATAAGGAGGTGTTTATGAAATTAGATTTTATAAAAGAAAAGCATGATATCGAAAATACCATCAAGAAGTATACAAACACAATATCAAAAATCGCTTATTCATACACCAAAAGCAAAGAAACCGCAGAAGACATAACCCAGAATGTTTTTCTTAAATATATGATAAGCGAACACACTTTTCACGACGATGAGCACAAAAAAGCATGGCTCATACGAGTTACCATTAACGAATGCAAAAAACATTTTCGCTGGCTGAGTTATCAGCCAAAAAGTTATCCAAAAACACCAGAACCTGAGGAATATCATGACGTATATTCTGCAGTAATGGATTTACCCCAGAATTATAGGATGGTGATTCATCTTCATTATTATGAGGGACTATCTGTAAAAGAAATGAGTTCCATCTTGGAAAAAAATGAAAACACTATCCTGTCTCATCTGCATAGAGCCCGAAAAAAGTTAAAAAAGATTATGGAGGTAGATTATGAATATAAATATAGATAAATATAAATATGCAATGGATTCTATAAAAATGAAAGAATTTACTGTAGAAGAACTGGAAAATATTTTAATTAAAAAACGCCGCCGCAGCAAACACACAGCAATTGCGGCGGCATCCGGTACGATACTGCTTATTTTTATAATATCTGCCGGACTTCTTTTCAAAAATGATTTTGCAACCATCACCGTACAGGCGGAAGCCGGTGAAAAAATGGTTTTATCCTCAGAAAATACAATTTACAATTTAAGTTCGGCTATATCTACAATACAATTCTCAAAAAATTCAAATTCGGCTACTCTGAGTCTAAAACTGTTTTTTGAATCCAGGAAAAAAAACATAGATCAAATTACTGTTAGCAGCTCAGAAGATAAAATTGAGCGTAAGGATTTAGAAAAAGTAAATGCCTATTTCATTAAAACCCAAAAGCTGAAAGTATCTGATTACGGCGCCTTCTCTCAAGATATCCAAAAAGATGACACTTTCCTGTGGAGCCTTTACGACCAGCAAACACACGAGGTCACTTTCAAAACTTTAATAGGAAATTCTTACACCTTTCAATATGAGGAACAGGACAATGAATCCTATGAATTGGCGTTAAACGTATTAAAAGATGAAAATGACACGTTTTCAATCGGAGACATTATATTAAAAGCCAAAATCAAATACCTTGATGGGACAGTGGAAAACAAGAAGATCAAAATCGCCGCAAATGATGATATCTCCTCCGGGCTTCAAATGAAGATATTATAAACCTAATAACTCTTTATAAAATTTTCACCGAAACCACTTTATTGTCCTTCCGCGGCGAACTGACAATAAATCCAATACCGTCCACTTTCGCCTTCGCCAGAACCTTTTTATTCCATGAAACCGGGGAAATCGTCACGCTTTTTCCCCGGTAGATGCATTTCCCGTTCCACTGCCTGTTCTTTTTCACCGGATATTTGAAAGTTACCCGAACTTTCCAGCGGGACACTGCCTTTTTTCCGCGGTTTGACAAAGATACCCGATATAGCGCGCACCAACGGTTTCCATCCTGCCACGAACCATCCTTTTTCACACTTGCCCGGCAGGACTTCCTGGAAGCTTTCGTTCCGGCAGGCTTCGGATTTTCAGGCTTTGGCCGCGGGGCAGGTTTGGGTTTTCCAGCAGGCTTCACATTTGATGTTCCGCCCAGTTTTCCTTTCATGGCGCTTACCAGCCACTTCCCCGATTTAGACAAGTCCGATTCCGTCCAGCCTGATTTCTTCTGGCAGCTGCTTTTTAAAAGTGAACTGGATTCCGCTTTATTTGAAAGGTTCCATGCCATATAGCTGACTCCATATGTATTCAGCAGTTTCATCCATTTGTCCGCTTCTTTCTGATTAACCGCACCGTTCCCGGAAGCATCACAGATTCCGAATTCACTGACAAACAGAGGCACTCCCGCTTCAAGCGCCTTTTTCGCTTTTTCACGATACGTTTCCCTGTGGGTATCCGCATAAAAATGCAGCGTATACATGATATTTTTATAGCCTTTCAGCGGATTTGCCGCCGCAATATCCACATCCTGCGACCAGTTAGGCGTCCCCACCAGGATAACCGCATTTTTATCAATCTTACGTATTTCCTTTATGACAGTTTCTGCATAGGACTTTATCTGCCCCCAGTCCGTGCCTCCATTCGGCTCGTTGCAGATTTCGTAAATGACATTTTTATACGCCTTGTATTTTTTCGCCATCTCCTTAAAAAAAGCAAGCGACTCCTTTTTGTAAGTATTCGGATTCCCATCGCTCAATATATGCCAGTCAATAATCACATACATCCCCAAATCAGAAGCCGCTTCTACCCCGGTATGGATAAGCTTCTTCAAAGCCTTTCTGTTTCCGGCGTTTCCAGTGCAGTAGCCGTTGTATTCTGCTGTATACATAGCCAGCCGGACGGCATTCGCCCCCCAAGAGTCGCGCAGATTCTGAAACGCTTCCTTAGATACATACTCCGGAAACCAGGACAGTCCGTGGGTGCTGACGCCTTTCATCTGAAATACCCTTCCCTTCGCGTCCACCAGATTCGTTCCCTTCACAGACAGCCTGCCGTGGGCGCTAAGCGGCGTGGCGGCAGAAACTCTGCATGGTAAAAGTATGATAAAAAATAATATAGCTGCCAATCCGACACGCGTACGATTTTTTATTTTCATGAAACTGCTCCTTATCAAAAACGCATTCAAATATTTTCTTCTGTTTCAATAGTTGTCTATCCCCGCCAACATATTGAAGTTGTTTTACATGCGTTTGTAATAGCATTATACCTTTTGCGTTAAAAATTATCAATGGGTTTGCACTAAAAGCCCCTCAGCAAATGATTGACTTAAACCAGACCTATACGTATAATAATAGTAACTGTATATTGTGCAGAAAAGGGCAGTTTCCTACCCAGCTTTTTATTCATAAGCCCCTTCTGTAAATGGGGACGCTATCATCTATGGTGCAATCATCTCTATAATAAAATGTCCTCGCGCCTGCAGTACCCATAGGCAAGGCAGCGCGTCAAGAGCAAAATCCAGCAGAAGCTTTTCCATGTGAAACTCTGGCAGATAAGCTTTCATAGCGAAAAGGAATGCGAAAAGCATGCCGTGTCTGAAAGCCTTATATGAAGGCTAAAGATTCCAAGAAAATATCATGAATGAAAGAAAGGGTGAAAAAAGATGTTAAAAAGAATGAAACAACTGGCTCCAAACATAATAGCCATAACATTGGCAGGAGCGGCAGCGTTCACTTCTCTGCCCGTATCTGCCGCGCCGGAAACAGTCGCCGGCGGCTATGTCATTGATATGGAACGGCTTCCGAAGGTACATTTTTCCAAACACAAGGATTGGGAAACGCTGTATCAGACTGCCTGGAACAGCCATAAAAGCAATATTACGCCGATTACAAAGGCTCTGAATCCTGAACTGACAACAGATGACACGACGTCTTACTATGTGGACGAAGCTTTTGATGAAACTATTTTTCAGTGGGATACACTGTTTATGATGATGTTTGATAAATACGGCATCCACGAATTCCCAACATTAAATTCCATGGACAATTTCTATTACCATCAGACGGATGCAGAGGATGATTCGGATGGTTACATTTGCCGAAGAATCAACCAAAGCAACGGACAGTTAAGTTACAGCAATTATCTGACGGTAGACGCCATCAATCCGCCGATGTTTGCCTGGGCAGAATGGGAACAGTATCAGATTCACGGAGATCTTTCACGTTTATGGTAAAAGTCAAAGAAAAAGCAATCATTGACAGGCTGGATGCGTACTGGCAGTTTATAAAGAGAACAAGAACGCACAAGTCTGGTCCGGCCAAAGGGCTGTATGTTTCAAATGGACAGGGAAACGGACTTGACAATACGCCAAACCACGATTGGAACGGATGGGGACAGGCGGCAAACGATATGTCCATCCAGCAGGTACAGGCTGCACATTACCTTGTCAGGATTTTAGAGGAAATCCTTGCAAAGGATGAAACGCTTACACCAGCAGACCGGACAAAATACCAGGAGATGAAAGAGAAATACCAGAGAGAGGAAGCGGATTTAAAGCAGCTCGTACGGGAAAAATTATGGTCGGAAGACGGAAGCTTTTTCTTTAATATGAATGCATCGACGGGTGAATTTACAAATATTGCAACGCCGACAGGCCTGTGGGCTCTTGCGGCGGGCGTGGCCACAAAGGAACAGGCAGACCGCATGATTAAAGAATATGTTTTAAATTCCAATAAGATGTTCCGTCCAAACGGACTTGCTACCGTATGCTATGATTACAGTACATTTAAGCCCACAGGAGGATACTGGAACGGGGCGATATGGTCTCCGACTTCCTATCAGTGGATTAAAGGCCTGCAGAATTATGGATATGACGAACTGGCATTTAAAGAAGCGGTACGCCATACCAACGCGCTTGCAGATGTCTGCGTTAATGGGGCATATGACAGGTACGGCAAATTTCTGCATACGCTTTGGGAAAATTATTCTTCGGAATACTCGATTCCGGGTTCAACAGAACATTCGGATACGCAGCCTTCCAGATCAAATTTTGTAGGATGGGCAGGAGCGCTCGGAATCGGTTCTGTGATTGAAAATATTGTAGGCATTACTATAAAAGGAAATGAAAACGCCATTGAATGGGATATTAAGCTTACGGAGGCATTCGGTGTGGACAATCTCTATTTTAACGGCGCAGACGGTGAAAACTTTGTAAATCTTTCATGCAGCGAACGGATGAATGATACCTCAGGGGCAACGCTTACGGTAAAGGCAGACCATGATTTTGAACTCCGCGTAAAAGTCGGCGGAAAATCACAAACCATACAGGTGGCAGCCGGAAATCATGAGTATTCCATTGACGGGGCAGACGGAAATGAGACTTATCTTGGCATCCGTCCAAACAAACGCGCAGATGCATCTTTTACGGCAGAACAGATAGACGCTGCTGACAGCGCCATACTGTTTGGAGATGAAGGGACTTCCCCCCGGGCGGATGGGCTTCCAAATCAGATTGAAAAAGGAAACAAAAAAATCTTTAATGTGAATACCGTCGGATATCATCGGACAAACAGCAAATATCCCACCAGTTTAAGAGACAGCAAAGTAATGCGTGCGCTTGGCTCAGAGAATGCAAAAGAATATTCAAAGACAACGTCTCCACACGGCTCGGAAGGATTTATGTTTATGGTTCCCGCATCAAATACGATGCAGACAGCCAAAGCTCTCATCGGTGTAAAAAACGGCACTGCCAAAGTGGAAGCTGATCTGCTGGACGCTTCTGAAGTGACGAAAACAGCAGAATTAAAAGGCTCCGGGGAAGAGACGGTCTATGCGGTAGAAATACCAAACTGCGCCTCAAAAGATACAGACATGATGGTTACGGTTACCATGAAACAGGATGGAAAAGAACAGGGAGAAATAAGCTTAAAGGCTATCGTTTTGGAAAACGGCGGCAGCAGAGTCCTGGAAGCCCCAGTGCAAGTGAAAGCAGAATCAGAAAATACCGCGCTTTTGGTCAGCGCGTCCGCACCGGAAGGCATTTCTTATGACAGCTACCGTGTCTACTATAAAACAGCAGACAACACTTCCTGGAATGTAAAAAATACAAAAACGCTCCCATGTAAATTAGAAGGGCTTTCCAATTATAAACGATATGATGTGTTGGTTACGGGTATCAAAGACGGCACGGAGTCTGCAAATTCCGAAAGCGTCTCTGAAATTCCAGAGGAAGTAAAGCGCACGGACGCACAGCGGGCATACTATGACTGGCTGGAAGTTCAGGAAAAAGTGCTGAACGGAAACACCGATTTCTCCAATATCATAAGTAATTTGAATTTTGACGTAAAAGGCCCGACATATGGAACAAAATTCATATTTTCAAGCGACAGCCATTTGTCAAAGTACGGGCTGCGAAATAACGGAAGCGTAGCAAATCCGGTTCTCCCGCTCCCTGACATCGCAACAGTACTGAAAGCAGACGCTTCCTGCGGAGGAAAAACGATAAAAATCACAGTTCCTGCCGTTGTAAAAGCAATGGCTGCAAATGCGATACCTTATGTGTCCGGTAAAAAGGGAGAACTCACATCCGGAACGATCAACCTGACAGCGGAAGGAACAGTGGATTGGGCACAGTTCCACAGCGAGAGCACGGAAAATTACATCCGAAAAGAGCAGGCAGAGACAAAGATTAAGAATTTTCAAGTAATCGATGGCATAGACGGAAAAATCAATGACGGTACATTTTCTTTTGAATCGACAGACGGTACGGGAACTCCGGTAGACCGTTCAGGAATCAGTGCAAGAAGCTTGCATGACGGATTTACACTGGAACTTCCATACAGCGACAAGATGCAAGAGGCAAAATTTTATGCAAATGCCTGGGGAGGTGATGTGACGCTTGAGATAGCGGTAAACAATACGGTTTTCTATTCTGGGACATTTGGAAAAGACGACTCTTCAGGAATGGCGGGGCAGGAATTTGTCATTACTTATAAAGTCCCGTCTGCTTCAGACAAAATAACTGCAAAACTGTACTGCAGCAACGATTTGGGACAATGGGGCGGATGCGTAACGGCGCTTCAGGCGCTAACGGTAAAAGAGACAGAAGAGAGCATTCCTATTCCGGAAGCAGAAGATTCACAAGTCGTATTCGGGACACATACTGCGCCGGAATCAGTGAATCTTACAGAGGAAGGAGCTGTTGACTGGAATCTGTTTACTGTCACAGATTTGGAACAAATTGAAAAAAAGACCGGAAGCAGAGGCATTGCAAACCTTTCTGCTATCCAGGCAGTTACAAAGTTAAATCCGAATTCTTCCGATACAATGTTTTCCTTTACAGACGGAACGAACAATGCTGCCGGTAATTACAGCAAAGGAATCGTCTTTGAAAAGGCAGGAAACGGCATTACATTTGATCTTCCGTATTCTGCAAGGAAACAGACTGTCGGGATTCATCTTGGCGCATGGTCTGCAAAAGTGAAAATAAACGCTTCTGTAGTAAAAGACGGGCAGACACGAAAAGAATATACACAATTTTTTGACACTGGCGCACAGGCAAACAGCGAGCCGGCAAAATACGGCATGATTTCCATGGAATATCTTCTAAAAGATGCGGATTCACATCTGCATATGGAAATCAGCAACGATACTTTATACGATGGAACCTGGGGTAATTTTAATCTTGGAGCAATTACACTTAGCGGCAGTTTTTATGTATCTGCGGAACAATCGGAAAACGGAAACATTTTTATTACAAATCCGATTGCATCCCCGGGGGAAACGGTTACGGTTTTTGCCGTTGCGGACGCGGGATATGAGCTTGCAGAGGAAAGTCTAAAATATTATACAGAAGAAAGTGTAAATGGAACAGCAGTCAAAGACGGCGTGTTTGTTATGCCGTTAGGAAATGTTACAATAAAAGCTAAATTCTTGAAAAAACCGGAGATTGCTGACAAAAAAGAATTGCATGCAGCCATTGAGCAGGCAAAAAATCTTCAGGAAACCAATTATACGCCGGAGAGCTGGGCAGAATTTCGGAAAGTTTTGGCGAAGGTAACAGCCGTGCTGAACAATAAGGAAGCCTCCGCAGAAGAAGTAAAAGCGGCAGAAGCAGAGCTGCACGCAGCGTTAAAGAACCTTGTTATAAAGAAAGCAGAGCCACCCAAACCTGTACAGGCAGCGTCCATTTCCATCCATGCCCCATCAAAGAAACTCGCGGCAGGTAAAAAAGTAAAACTGACAGCCTCCATCCTTCCTGAACAGACAGCAAATAAAACAGTAACCTGGAGCGTCAGCAATACAAAATATGCGTCAATCAGCCAGGCAGGGGTCATTAAGCTAAAGAAAGCCGGCATAGGCAAAACTGTTACGGTAACAGCCGCTGCAGCAGACGGCAGCAAGAAGACGGCAGTTTATAAAATTAAGATTATGAAAAGGGCAGTCAAGAGCATTAAACTTTCTGCCCCCGCAAAAAAAGCCAAAGCCGGAAAAGCAGTAAAACTCAAAGCCAAAATCAAGACCACAGGCAAGGGAACTGTAAACAAGACGTTGACATGGAGCAGTTCAAACACCAAATATGCCACGGTCAATCAGAAGGGCATCGTTAAGACAACGAAAGCCGGAAAAGGAAAGACTGTCACGATTACAGCGGTATCTACTGACGGAAGTAACAAAAAAGCAAAAATGAAACTGAAAATCACATAGAGCCAGAAATCATCTCTGAAAACAACAAAACAGGTGAAACGAAGGAGTTGTTGTAAAATAGCCGCTATATATACAAGGATATGGCACTTAGACGATACAGGTCTTGCCTATATACTGTAGATAATCCGCGTTTTGCAACAGCTCCTTTATTTTCTAACACTTTCAGCAGCCAGTACTGCCGTCCCTCTCCTGCAATTTCTAAAAAGGACCCTTAAACTCCCCCTCCAGCACAGTAGAAATCTGTTCGAAATAACGCTGGTTGCGCTCGGCGTTCAGATAAACCACGTCATCCACATCATACTGCGAAAACAGTTCCGGCGTATAAGATTTGAAGGTAGAAAAAACAGCCGTCTGGTAAAGCTGGGGCAGGTAAGAGGTCATGGCGTTACTGAAAGAATCCCCAATCACAAGCAGCGTCCTCTTATTTGACGAATTGGATTTGAAAACCTGGATTCCGGAATCTTTATTTTCTTGGGATTCAATTTTCTCAACTGTAATCTCCGGCAGATAGTCTTCGATCATAAAGTCTGTATCGTCATGAAATTCATTCACCATATTCAACATCGAAGCCATATCCCCCGAAACTTCGGCTCCGGGTAAAATATTCACTTCCTCTAAGGAAACGCTTTCGCCAAGAAGAACTTCTGCAATCTGCTGGCTGGCAATAAACGCCCCCAGCATATTCCAATGCGTATCATATTTATAGAAGACCTGATAATCCTCGGCATATTTTCTTAGTGAATCCGCCAAATCATACACCGGAAGCCCTTGTTCCTGCAGTTTAGGAATGATGATATCCAGGCGGGATTTTGGCCCATAAACATCAATACTTTCGGGCATATATTTTCCATAAATGCGTTCTTTACTGGGCGCTTCAAACACATAAAAACGAATTCCCCGCTTCTCCATTCCTAAAACAACGCTTTGAATATTCTTTGAAATTTCCTCCTGCCGCTCCATTGTATAGATGTTTAGATGCTGATAATCCGACAGCGCGTCTTCTCCCTCTGCATCCACCGTATAAAACAGCCAGTTATCCGTACCTACCGTAACCGACCCCACGGAAACCGCACCAAAGAGTTTCTTTTCCAGCTTGGTATTTAACTTAACAAAAAAATTTTTGTACGGCGCATGGTCATTGAGAAATTCCTCAAATTCTCCCGGAATCTGCTCAAAATTATCCCACGCCAGGCGCGGAAAAGAAGCCAGCGTACGGTTTTCATAATTTTCCGTATCAATCCAATCTCTTACCAGCAAAAAACTTGCAGGCGGGACGATAAGGCTTAGGATAAACAGTGCGATAAAAAGTTTTTTCTTCATAAGCTTGTCCTCATTATTTCTTGAAGTTAAAATCGAAAATAAATAAATGGATTATATGTATCATTCACCAGAAGCATCAGGGAAATCCACAGCACGGCCATATAGCCGGCCATTCCCACCAGGGAAATCCCGCTGTCTCCCGCAATCCGAATCTTTTTCCGCTTAAGCATACTCTGGATCATACCGCTTCCCAGGATCGCTATCACCATATACAGTATCAGCTTTGTATCAAAAAACCTTTCAATACGCAGGACGCTTTCATGAGGAACAAACATATAACGGATATAGTCCAGCGCATAGGAAAAATCAGGCGCGCGGAAAATCACCCAGCCGATTAAAACCACAAAAAGGGTGTAGCCGCGCTCCAGAATCTTCCACTTTCCTTTCCCCATCCATTTTCCCAGAAAACACCGCTCCAGGATATTAAAAAAGCCGTGGTAAAATCCCCAAAGAATAAACGTCCACCCGGCGCCATGCCAGATGCCGGTGAGAAAAAATACAAGAATCAGATTGATATATGTACGCGCCGTCCCCTTGCGGTTTCCGCCAAGCGGAATATAGACATACTCACGGAACCAGCTGGAAAGAGAAACATGCCATTTCCGCCAGAAATCCCGAATAGAAACCGCCGTATAAGGCAGCAGAAAATTTTCCTGGAACGAAAAGCCGAACATCCTGCCCAATCCAACCGCCATGTCTGAGTAACCGGAAAAATCAAAATAAATCTGCAGCATGTAAAGGACGGCTGTACCCCAGAGCAGAAGACGCGAAGCGTTCATCGGATGATCCGTAAATACAAGGTCTACAACCTCCGCAAACGTATTGGCCAAAATCACCTTTTTTCCCAGTCCCATAATAAAACGCTTAATTCCATACGAGAACCCTGACAGGGTCGTTTTACGGTTTTCTATTTGCTGTTCAATATCATGATACTTCACAATGGGACCGGCAATAAGCTGGGGAAAAAACGAAATATACAGCATCATATGCAGGAAATTTTTCTGCGCCCGGTTTTCTTTTCGGTACACATCCACCACATAAGAAAGAGCCTGGAACGTATAAAAAGAAATCCCGATGGGAAGGGCTGCCGTCCGTACAGAAAGTTGTACCGTACTCCCCGCCAGCCCGTTCCAGATTTCAACAAAGAAATTAAAATATTTAAAATACCCCAGAATCAGCAGATTCGCCGCCACACAAATAACCAGCATCAAAAGCTTCTGCTGTTTCCTTTCAATCAGCAGCCCGAAGCTGTAATTAATCAACACTGAAAGTAACATCAGAAGGATATATCTCGGTTCTCCCCAGGCATAAAAAAATAAACTGAATACTACCAGAATAAAATTCTGAAACTTCAGGCAGCTCCCGGCTTTACCACAAAATTGCGGAAGATAATAGGCAGCCAAAACTACCGGTAACAATACCCATAAAAACAGAATCGAACTAAATACCATACATTGGCGCTCCCTTCACTTTTTACAGCATACAAATAAGCGGATTGCCTTATTTATAGCGCTTATATATCATTATACAGGAGGCTATTTGTAAATTTGTTTTTCTATTCTGCTAAAAATCTTCATGTTCCTTTTCAAACATTCTCGATTCCACCCAGCGGTCTGCATTTGCGATTATATCAAAAAAGAGTATGTATAATTCTTTCATGCGTTTATCTCGGAAAACTTAAATATTTAATACATGGAAAGTACTTCTATAGCAAAAAGCTTCTAAATTCTATTTTGGTACTTTACCTCTCATAGGATTCCCTTAAACGCATTTTTCATCTATTTTGCTTCCAATCCGTACTTCTTTCCCCCGGAATGCAAACCCGTATTTCCGTATCCTCCCCTCCGGGATTCCCTTCGCCCGGAGCGCGGCGGCGTAATCTTTTTCTTCTATCTGTCTCAGCGCCGCCTGGACGGTGTCGGAAAGCCCCTTTTCCTCCTCCGTATCCTGCACTTTAAACTCTATGAGGATGGCGTCGTCCTCCTTTTTCCTCGGCTCTAGCATCACGTCATACCTGCCGAAGCCGCTTTCCCTGTTGGAAGTAAGGATATATTTATCGTTTAAATCCACCATCAGCCCCAGTACAAAGCCGTGGTAAAAACGCTCCGGCTCTTCACTGGACGGATTTTTCCCGGTATCAAAATAACTGAACGTCGCCAGCGCCACCCGGTTCATGTAACCGTTCATTGCCCTGATATCATCTGCCAGAAGCGCTTTGATGAAATCGTTATAGTCGGAAGAAACACACCCGAACCATCTGCGCACCATCCCCTGGAACATGGTCTTTACTTCAAAGTTCGTCAGCTCCAGCTCATACTCTTCTTTCCATTCCCCAAACTCCGTCTCGTAAGCATCAAACCGTTTCACTTTCAGATAGCCGCTGGCAAGCAGGAGGCTCCAGATTGCCTGTCCGTCGCTTCCCAGCTGGCTGTACACAATCTGCTCATCTATTTCTACGCGCAAAGATTTCCCCTGCATCAAATTCTCAAAAGAAGTTTTTATTCGCTTATCCCCCTCGCGGATTAGTTTCCCTGCAAGGCTGTTTGAGCTGGTGTTTGCCCAGTAAGCCGCCAGCCTCCCTGTATCCAGATAGTTCAGGATAGACCACGGGTTATAAATATCCGTAACCTTTCCGAATGTGAAACCATCATACCACTGCTTTACCGCCGTTTTTCTTTCAGGCATCCCGTACTCATCCAGGGCAGAAAAGACCTCTTTCTCCGTAAACCCAAAGCTGTCCGTATATTCATTGGATGTAACTGTTACCACTTTCAGGTTATTCAAATCTGAAAAGATAGATTCCTTACTCACTCTGGTAATCCCGGTCATAACCGCCCGCTCCAGATAAGGGTTTGTCTTGAACGTGGAATTAAAAAGCCCACGGATAAACTCTGTCATCTCCTCCCAGTATCCGCCCACATATGCTTCCTGCAGCGGCGTATCATACTCGTCCAGGAGGATGATGACCTTTTTTCCGTAATAGCGGCTTAGGAAACTCGACATTTTGTGAATTGCCCATACTGCGTCCACTTCTCCCATATTCCCGGTTATATTCCTGAAATAAGCCTTTTCGTTTTCCGTCAGAAGATTCCCTTCCAGCAAAAAAGCTTTCTTATTGTACAAATCCTCCAAAATCCGGCAGATACACTCCTTTGTACGCTGAAAATCCTGCTCTTTCACATTCGCAAAAGAAAGGCTGATAACCGGGTACGTCCCCTGAAGCTTTCTGTACTTCTCATCTTCCCAGACAGAAAGCCCCTTAAACAAATCTCCCCGCCCCGCATAGTCCACAGAAAAGAACTGTTCCGTCATACTCATATTCAGCGTCTTTCCGAACCGTCTCGGCCGGGCAATCAGGGTCACGCTGTCTCCTCTGCCCCACCATTCTTTTATAAAATTCGTCTTATCAATGTAAAACCAGTCGTTCTCCCGTACCTGTTCAAAATCCTGGTGCCCGATTGCCACAGTTCTTGCCATAGAATCACTTCCTCCCATTTTCACCGTCCATACCTTCCGTTTCTTCAAGCCAAAGCATCCAAAAGACCTTTTTTTCATTATAACCAATCCGTACTTACTTTTCCATAGAAAACACAATTTTTTCATCAAAACTTTTTTAATGCGCATCTTATTGTATAAGAGTTTCCCCGCAGGACGAAATACGGCAGACAGGTCCTTCCCTGTCTGCCGCTTACATTTCCCTGTATTCTTTTATTTTATCCTTACTTTCGAACCCGCGCCCCCGGCTCTGAGCAGTTTCCGGTAGGCTTTGCGTTTCGCTTTTGGCGCTTTGATAACTGCTTTTGCATAGATTTTTTTGAAAGCGTTTTTTCCGATGACAACGCTTTTTAGTTTCTTACAGTTCTGGAACATCCCTTTGCCTACTGACGTGATTTTATATGTCTTGCCATTCAATTTTACTTTATCTGGTATCTTCACAGAGGCAGTTTTCTTGTTTGAAACTTTTGAATACTCAACTGTATCTGTCTTTATTATTTTGTACACGGCTTTTTTTGATTTATCTGTAAATTTTGTTCCAATTGATGGATTCTCTGTGGAATCCTGCGTAACAGGGCGCTTTGTTTCTGGCTTTGGCTTCTCCCCGCCCGGTTTCCCTGGATTTGGTATATCTGGTTTAGGAGTCTCGCCGCCCGGAGTAACCGTATTTCCACCCGCTTCCGCATCTGCCTCGGAGCATACCGTCCCCGCATAGGTGTAAAGATTTTTTTCAAAAGTTCAAGATTCAACGCCGGGCAAATACCATTACTACAGTCGTCCACATAGTATCCAGCACATTTCATTAAAATGGCTGGAAATAGCATCATAATAATACCTGGCCTCGTATACGATGTCCGCGAATCCCAGCGGCAGTACCATCCCCAGGACGTCAAGATTTTCATGGCTTTTCCAAAAATCCTGATCCAGGCAGATGATCTGCTCTACCTTCACACTGCTTCCCTGGAACACCCGCTGCACCTGCTCCTGTATCTCCCTGTAAACAGGCTGAACCAGCAGATATACCTCTTTGTTCTCCTGTTTTGCCGCCTCAAACAGCGCCGCGGCGCACATTTCAATTTCTTTTCGCGACTCCAGGCAGATATTCCCTTCCGTCCCAAGCAGCGCGGCTGCCTGTTTCCACTTTCCCACATCCAGGCATACTTTTTCTGTAACATTCTTCAGGTTCCCCAGCAGTTTCCTGACATACTGGTAACTGTTCACTGTCTTTTCTCCCAGCGTCGCCCTGTCATATTCCTCGAGCAGACGGATTTTATCTGAATTCTGCATCTGCAGGGCATTTGCTATTTTCCGTACAATATCTATATCCGACGGAGCTCTCGTCCCTGTGGTATAACGGAATACAGTACTTCTGTCCATCTGCATTTCCTGCGCCAGTTCCGCCGCCGTGATTTCTCTTTCCTCTAAATACCTCTTTAAATATTTTGAAAATCCCGACATAATTTCTCTCCCTGTATTAATGTTCCTTTCGCTTTATTAATTTATCGTCCGAATTTTTATTTTTAGTAAATATAATATATATTAAAAAAGATTTCAATCATTTTGACAGGGGAAATTTTTACATTATGTTTTTCCCAAATTAGTATTCTGTTTATTATCACTTTCCCCTTTTTCCCTGTTTTTCATATTCTAGATATTGGGGTCAAAAGCCCCGCTATAGTACCTTGAAAAGTTCATATATTTTGTAGTAAATACAAGCCTAAATAGTTTATTTGCTGTATAATAGAGGT
>CATOKN010000011.1 GCA_951800425.1 uncultured Lachnospiraceae bacterium | reverse complement strand
GGTGGGACTTGGAACGCGAGTGGCTTCGATTGATTCCTGTTTTACACAGGGACCGATGCAGGCAAGTGAAAATGATTCGGATTTTGCAATCAGCGGCGAAGGCTTTTTTGCGGTTCGCGGAGATGACGGAAACAGATACTATACAAGAAACGGAAGCTTTGTCTGGGCAGTCGGACCGACCGGCGTTACCTTGTGTAATTCCGACGGATACCCGGTTTTAGATTCCAATAATAACATAATCGTGGTTCCAAACGGTGTAACCAGCGGAAGCATGAAGATCAGCGGCGAGGGAGAGATTGGTTATCTGACCCCTCAGGGTACTTATGTTTCCATGAATCAGACGATTGGTCTGCATCAGTTTACAAATGCGTCCGGTCTTGAGAAGATGTCGGGCAGCATTCTCGCTGAAACGGCGGCTTCCGGAGCGGCGATGAACGAGGCGACGACAAACGGGCTGACGAGAAGTACGGTGCGTCAGGGTTATCTGGAAGGATCGAATGTTCAGGTTGCGGATGAAATGGTAAATCTGATCATTGCGCAAAGAGCGTATGAGCTGAATTCCAAGGCAATTCAGGCGTCAGACGATATGCTTCAGCAGGCAAATAATCTGAGAAGATAGCATTTAAGCATATAGGAGGAAGCAGATGAATATGGGAATAGACAGCATTTCATCCATGCTGAGCCAGACGGGCAATACAGCGGCAAACAGCAGGGCAAATGCATTGCAGGATAAAGCGAGCAGCAATCTTTCTACGGCCTCTGATGAGGAATTGATGAATGTATGCAAAGAATTCGAAGCATACTTTGTCGAGCAGGTGATGAAAGAAATGGAAAAGACGATTCCGAAAAATGAAGAGGAAGACGCTTCCACATCACAGTTGACAGATTATTTCAAAGAAGAAATGATGAAGACGCTTGCCGAGGACATATGCGACCAGCAGAATTTAGGTCTGGCACGCCAAATGTACGAACAAATGAAACGAAATTATTCATTATAATGATAATTGCCGAAAGGCAGAACAGATACGAAAACGGTTCATATCAGATTGGAGGATATTGGATGTATGGGGTGGCCCGCATCCAATATTTTTTCTTATACGGAATGAAATAGTATTTGTCGGATGGAACGTCTGTATGACAGATATGGGAGGAATGAAAGTTGGAATCAATCAAGGGCTGCGTGGAGAATATTATCTTCCGGAATCCGGACAATGGGTATACGGTGTTTGAAATGGTTTGCGGAGGAGAAGAAATTGTCTGCGTAGGAAATTTTTCCATTTTAAATGAGGGAGAAGTCGTGGAAGCGGAAGGGGAATATGCCGAGCATCCTGTGTATGGAACGCAATTTGCAGTCAGCAGATTGGAAGAATGCGAGCCGGAGGATGAAATTTCCATGGAACGCTATCTTGGTTCGGGAGCCATCAAAGGCGTGGGAGCGGCTCTGGCAGCCAGAATTGTGCGGCGTTTCAAAAAGGAGACGTTTCGTATTATGGAAGAGGAGCCGGAGAGGCTGGCGGAAGTCAAAGGAATCAGCGAACGCAAAGCCATGGAAATATCCGGCCAGGTGGCTGAAAAACGGGACTTGCGCCATGCGATGATTTTTCTGCAAAAATATGGAATTTCTCTCAATCTGTCCATGAAAATTTATAAGACTTATCAGCAGGATATTTACCGGATTATAAAAGAAAATCCATATCAGCTTGCAGACGACATCCAGGGGGTGGGATTTAAAATTGCCGATGAAATCGCGTCGAAAGTCGGTATTCGCGCAGATTCTGATTTTCGCATACAAAGCGGGATTTTATACGGGCTTTTGCAGGGGGCGTCTGAGGGACATACCTGTCTTCTGGAAAAGGAGCTGACAGAAAAGACGGCGATGCTGCTTGGCATAGAGCCTTTTCTGATAGAAAAGCATTATATGGATCTTGCGATAGCAAAGAAGATATTTGTAAAAGGCAGCTATATTTACAGCGCGTCATATTATTACATGGAGGCTTCCGTAGCCGATATGCTCCGGAAGCTGGATTTACAATACGACGCGCCGGAGCGGCTGACAGAAGAGCGCATTCGAAAGCTCGGGGAACAGGGGAACATGGAGCCGGACGAAATGCAGATGCTTGCAGTCAGGCGCGCGGCTGGAAACGGAGTGGTGATTGTTACCGGAGGGCCGGGAACCGGAAAGACGACGACGATTAATTTAATGATTCGTTATTTTGAATCGGAGGGACTTGAAATTGCGCTTGGCGCGCCGACGGGACGCGCGGCAAAGCGGATGAGTGAAACAACGGGGTATGAGGCAAGGACAATTCACCGTATGCTGGAATTAAACGGGAGTCTGGATGGAAACGCAGGTTTTGCCAGAAACGCGGATTTTCCTCTGGAAGCAGACGTGGTGATTATTGATGAAATGTCCATGGTGGACATACATTTGATGCACGCGCTGTTAAAAGCAGTCGCGCCTGGGACAAGGCTGATTCTGGTCGGAGATGTCAATCAGCTGCCAAGCGTGGGGCCTGGCTGCGTGTTAAAAGATATGATTGAATCGGATGCGTTTCCGGTTGTAAAGCTGAATAAAATTTTTCGTCAGGCGGCAAAAAGCGATATTATTTTAAATGCCCATAAGATTAACAGAGGCGAGAGCGTGACGCTGGACAATCAGAGTATGGATTTTTTCTTTTTAAAGCGGTATGAAGCAGACGCTGTCATAGGCGTTACCATTCAGCTGATTGCACAGAAGCTGCCAAAATTTGTAGATGCTTCGCCGTTTGACATTCAGGTGCTTACGCCGATGAAAAAAGGCCTGTTGGGCGTAGAACGACTGAATTTGATTTTGCAGCAGTATCTGAATCCGAAAACAAAAGAGAAAAGAGAAAAAGAGTGCAAGGGCCGTATCTTCCGGGAGGGAGATAAAGTGATGCAGACAAGGAATAATTATCAGCTGGAATGGGAGATTCGAAGCAAATACGGCATGGTATTAGAGCGTGGGCTTGGCATATTTAACGGAGATATGGGAATTGTCCGCGAAATCAATGAATATGCAAATACGATGACGGTGGAGTTCGACGAAGCGCGGGTAACGGAATATTCGCTGAAAAATTTAGAGGAGCTGGATTTGGCGTACGCGGTTACGATTCATAAGTCTCAGGGCTCGGAATATCCCGCGGTCGTGATTCCTCTTTTGAGCGGGCCGAAAATGCTGATGAACAGGAATCTGTTGTATACGGCAGTCACAAGGGCCAGAAAGTGCGTAACGCTTGTAGGAGATGAAGCGGTGTTTGAAGCTATGATACAAAATGAAAAGTCCCAGAAACGAAATTGCGGGCTTTGCGAGGAGATAAAAAAAGGAAAGCAATGAGGTACGACTTGATAAAAAAAGGAATACAATTCATCAGGCGCATCGACCGGAATGTTCTGGATTTTCTGTATCCGCCCCGGTGTCCGTTTTGCGACCAGGTGATTTTGCCAAAAGAAAATATCTGTCAGAAGTGCAGAAAAAAGATACGCCAGGTAAAGGAGCCTGTCTGCATGAAGTGCGGCAAGCCGCTGTCGGATCAAAGAAAAGAATACTGCTATGACTGCGCCGCAGGAAACCGCAGCTTTGAACAGGCAAAGGCGATGTGGGTTTATGAAAAAGCAGTGAAAACGTCTGTGTACCGCTTTAAATACCGGGACAGAAGAGAGTACGGCAAAGCATACGCAAAAGAACTTGCGCTTTGGTACGGCTCCTGGATAAAAAGCAGAAACGTACAGGCGATCGTTCCCATTCCCCTGCATAAAAAAAGAAAAAAGAAAAGAGGATATAATCAGGCTGAAATCATTGCAAATGAGCTTGGCAGGATTTTGGATCTTCCGGTACGCGCAGATATTCTGATTCGCGCGCGCAATACATTGCCTCAGAAAACATTAAACGACGCGGAGCGAAAAAATAACATGAAAAAGGCTTTTAAAACGACGGAAAATATTGTACAATTAAGATGTATTTTATTAGTCGATGATATTTATACGACGGGAAGTACGCTGGACGCCGCGGCCTCGGTTTTAAAAGAAGCGGGCGTTTCTCTGGCGTATGCCTGTTGCGTTAGTATAGGAAAAGATGATTAGGAGGTTTTTTTATGGATGTAAGGAGTTGTAAAAACTGCGGAAGGCTGTTTAATTATATGCAGGGACAGCCGATTTGCGCGTCGTGCAAGCAAAAGATGGAAGATAAATTTATGCAGGTGAGGGACTATATCCGGGGAAATGAAACGGCAAGCATGAAGCAGATTGCGGAAGATAATGACGTAACGGTAAAGCAGTTAAAGCAATGGGTGAGGGAAGAACGACTGACGTTCTCTTCAAAATCTCCTGTGGGAATTGAATGCGAAACCTGCGGGGCAATGATACGGACCGGCCGTTTTTGCGACAAGTGCAAAAACAATATGGCCAGCAATTTAAAGGATATGTACGCAATGCCGGCAGCGGCGGCTCCGTTGAAAAAGGACAAAGGAAAGGACCGCATGCGCTTTTTGGATAAAACATGATAGGGAAAATAAAAAGACGGTATATGCCGTCTTTTTTGTGAAAAACTTTGCATTTAAAGCGTTGTATGTTATACTATCCATAAGTATGCTTGTCAATTGGGTTCACAGACTGTCTGACAGAGTATGCAGTTTTTAAAAATTATGGGGGAAATCATGCTAAATCAGGAACGAGTATGCGAAATGACAAGGCTGGCAGTTTTTGACCAGAACGAGGGCAAAGGATGCAAGCCTATGATTCAGTATTTTCGCGGGGACTATATTGCAAAGGAACTGTTAAAAAGCCTGATCGCCGGTACGGTTGCTTTTGTATTGCTTGCCGCAATGGGCGTGCTTTATTTTATGGAGGACTGGATGGAAGAACTCAATTCCATAGATATACGTCAGTGGATTGTCCGGGGAATTCTGTGTTATGCGTCTTTTCTGGCGGTATTTCTTCTGATTACTTATATTGTGTACCATATCCGGTATACAAAGGGTCGTCAGAAAGTAAAAAAGTATTATCTGCATCTGAAAAAAGTGAACCGGCTATATCGCGAAGAGGATCAGGTGTAGCAGAATATTTGAGCGACAGGAGGGAGAAGGGTTGACGGGACTATTGGAGATAAAAGAAAAGCTGAAAAATTTGTATGGAAGATATGACGTTTTTTTCAGGCCGTTGTTTAAATTTATACTGGCATTGTGTGTTTTTTCACTGATAAATGGCAATATTGGTTATATGAAAAGGATCAATACGGTGTCGGTGATGCTGGTGTTTTCGCTTGTCTGCGCCATACTTCCGGTAAATGCCATGGTGCTTGTGGCGTCCGTGGTCGTTTTGGCGCATCTGTACGCGCTTTCGCTGGAAGTGGCGGTAGTGGGGCTTGCGCTGTTTCTTTTAATAGGTCTTTTGTATTTTCGCTTTGCGCCAAAAGACGGAATCTATGCGCTGCTGACGCCCCTTTGTCTGCACTTTAACATTGGACCGGTTATGCCGATGACGGCAGGTCTGCTTGGAAAGCCATATTCCGTTATATCCGTAATCAGCGGTACGTTTGTCTGGTTTTTTCTGGACGGCGTAAAGAAGAACGAAACGGTTCTTGGAAGCATCGGGGATGAGGCGGTTATGACGTCGAAATTTACGGCTGCCTTAAACCAGCTTATGGGGAATAAAGAGATGTATCTGGTGATTGTCACATTTCTGTTCGTGACGCTGGCCGTATATCTGATTCGGAGGCTTTGCATAGATTATGCGTGGCTCGCGGCGATTATCATCGGCTCTCTGGTGAATTTTATCGTATTGTTTGCGGGATACGTGTTGCTTGGCATATCGGGAAAAGTCATGGGACTTGTCATTGGATCGCTTCTGTCGCTGGTTGTTGCGCTGGTGCTGGAATTTTTGTTCTTTAATCTGGACTATTCCAGGACGGAGCGCGTACAATTTGAAGACGACGAATATTATTATTATGTCAAAGCCGTTCCGAAAATGTACGTTGCCAGAAAAGAAAAGCAGGTAAAAAAGATTACCGAACAGACCGGCAGACGGACGACGAAACGCCAGACGGCGGGAAAGCTGGGCAGAAGCTGATATAGGACAGAAAGGAAGTGGGATAGTGGAACAAATGTTTTCAATGTTTAGTACATTCAGAGATAAATATTTAACCTGGATAGACCTTCCGGTAATTACTGTCATTGATATTTTAGAAATTATCATTATAGCGTTTCTATTCTATACCATTTTGCTCTGGATTAAAAGCACGAGAGCCTGGATGCTGTTTAAGGGCCTGATGGTTATTCTGGTCTTTGTCATGCTCGCGGCAGTGTTCCAGATGACGACGATTCTTTGGCTGGCGGAAAAAACGCTCAATGTAGGCGTTATTGCCCTTGTGATTATATTTCAGCCGGAGCTGCGCAGGGCGTTGGAGCAGCTTGGAAGAAAAAGCTTTTTAAAAGGAGTCGCCGGAATTGAATTTGGCAAAGAACCGGTAGAAGTCATCAGCGAAAAGACGATTAACGAGCTGGTCCGCGCCTGTTTTGAAATGGGAAAAGTAAAAACGGGAGCTTTGATTGTAATTGAAGATTCTGTGGTATTGTCAGAATATGAGAGAACGGGAATTGCGGTTGACGCGCTTTTGACAAACCAGTTATTGATTAATATATTTGAAAAAAATACGCCGCTGCACGACGGGGCCATTATCGTACGTGGAAACAGGGTTGTTTCCGCAACCTGTTATCTGCCTCTTTCCGATAATATGGAATTAAGCAAAGAGCTTGGCACGAGGCATCGGGCGGCCGTCGGAGTCAGCGAAGTCAGCGATTCCCTTACCATTGTGGTATCGGAAGAAACAGGCGGCATATCAGTTGCCGTTGGAGGAAGACTCAAACGCGGACTGGATCAGGACGGATTACGGGCTCAGCTGAAGTCGCTTCAGAAATATGAGCCGGACACAAAGAGAAAAGGGTTATTGAAAAGGAGGCTGAAGAAGGAGGCTGAAAAATGCTGAAAAAAATATTAAAAAGAGTGACCAATAATTTCGGCCTGAAAATCCTTGCAGTGGTTTTTGCCGCCGCGCTTTGGCTTGCCGTTGTAAATATTGACGATCCGACGACGACGAGGACGTTTACGGCAACGGTAAATATTGAAAATGGCGATTATCTGACGAAGCTTGGAAAATACTATGAAGTCGTAAACGAAAGCAATATGATTTCGTTTAAAGTCAGTGGAAAGCGGTCTTATCTGGAACGTATGAGCAATGCCGATTTCAGGGCGGTTGCCGATTTAAAGACGGTAGAAAATTTAAACAGGGTTCCCGTTGAGATTTCCGTACAGCGTTACGGCGGTTATGTTACCGTTGCCAGTAAAGTGAATTATCTGGAGATTTCCGTCGAGGATCTGGTATCCAAGCCGTTTATGGTGACGGTGCAGACAGAGGGAGACGTGGCAAACCATCATGCTCTCGGCGATACAAGCACGTCCCCGACGCTGATTCGCGTATCGGGCCCCGCGTCTGTGATTGATACGATTGACAGGGCGGTTGCGACGGTAAATGTGGAGGGCATGTCGCAGGATGTGACGGATAGCGTGATTCCCGTTTTGTATGATAAAGACGGAAACGAAGTAGACACCAAAGATCTCTCCTTTAACATACAAAACGTCATGGTTTCCATGCAGGTTCTCGATACCAAGGAAGTGACTTTAAATTTTCAGACAACGGGAACATTGCCGGAGGGATATGAATATGTTGGTATAGAATATCATCCCCAGACGGTAACGGTAAAAGGCATTTCTTCGGTCATCAATACGATAAACAGTATTACGATTCCAAGGGAAGTGCTGGATTTGACGGACGCTACCGGAAATATCGAAAAAGACGTAGATATTACAGCCTATCTGCCGGCAGGAGCTTCTTTAACAGATAATAAACAGGCAAAAATTTCCGTTCAGGTAAAGATTGAGAAGCATGAGAGAAGGACGTTTGAAGTTCCGACGGCCAATATTACGGTAAACAATCTTTCCGACAGGTATCGGGCAAAATTTTTGAAAGATACAATAAAAGTCCAGCTGGAAGGGCTTGCTTCCGAACTGGACGCGCTGGATGCACAGGCTCTGACAGGAAGCATAGACGTCAGCGGAATGCTTGAGGGAGAGCATACGGTAAATCTGGAGCTGAATCTGGAGAGCAGGTTTAAACAGGTGAAAAATGCCACGGTAACGGTAGACATTGTTGTGGCGGACAGCAGCCAGAAAGAAGATACGGAAAAAGAGGACGTCATAAAACCGGATAGTACGGAGGAGCAGGAGGAATAAAAATGAGCAGAATGTTTGGTACCGATGGAGTACGCGGAGTAGCGGGAACGGAGCTTACGATAGAGCTTGCGATGAAACTGGGGCAGGCCGGAGCTTATGTGCTTACGAAAGAGCAGGAGCATCAGCCGACAATTATTGTAGGATGCGATACCAGAATTTCAGGCGGCATGCTTGCAAACGCTTTGATGGCGGGAATCTGTTCCGTCGGCGCCAATGCGATTTATGCGGGCGTCGTACCGACTCCGGCAGTCGCATATCTGACGAGGAAACATAAGGTAGACGCGGGCGTTGTGATTTCCGCTTCCCACAATCCGATGGAATTTAACGGCATTAAATTTTTTAACGGGGAGGGATATAAGCTTTCCGATCAGTTAGAAGATGAAATCGAAGCGCTGATTGCCAGTCATATGAAAGATGTTCCGATTCCCACGGGCTCGGGCGTAGGAAAGATTGAATATCGCTTTGATATGAAAGAAGAATATATCGCTTTTATGAAAAAACAGGCGTCGGTAGATTTGTCCGGACTAAAAATTGTCGTGGATTGTGCAGAGGGAGCCGCTTACTACACCTCTGTCAAAACGCTTAAGGATCTGGGCGCCAATCTTGTGGCAATCCATACGCAGCCGGACGGAACGAATATCAATGCCAATTGCGGTTCTACGCATATGGGAGAGCTGAAAGCGCGCGTCGTATACGAAAAAGCAGATATTGGCCTGGCTTTTGACGGAGACGCAGACCGCATGCTGGCAGTGGACGAACAGGGAAACATGGTGGACGGCGATCAGATTATGGCAATTATCGGAAATCATATGAAACAGAACGGCAGTCTGAAAAAAAATACGGTAGTTGTTACGGTTATGACGAATCTTGGCTTTTCTCTGATGGGAGAGCGCGAGGGGATTCACATTGAAAAGACGAAAGTCGGCGATCGCTACGTCCTGGAGCATATGATAGAACACGGATATAATCTTGGCGGCGAACAATCCGGGCATATTATTTTTCTGGACGACAATACGACGGGAGACGGTCTGTTAAGCGCGCTTCATTTGCTGAAAGTTATGGCGGACACGGGAAAGAAATTATCTGAGCTGGCGGAAATTATGGAAGTGCTTCCACAGGCGCTCGTCAATGCAAAAGTTCCAAATCATAAAAAAGAGCATTATATGGATTACGCGGACATTGCAGAAGCAGTGCAGACGCTGGAAGAGAAATTTAACGGCGAGGGCAGGGTGCTGATTCGTCCGTCCGGCACAGAGCCAATGGTTCGCGTTATGATTGAGGGAAAAGACCAGAACGCAATCGAAAAAGAAGCAAAGCAGCTTGCGGAACTGATTACAAATATTATGCTTTAAATCTGGAGGATACGATATGGTAAGTCAGAAAGTTACGATAAAGAACCCTACCGGTCTGCATTTGCGTCCGGCGGGGATACTTTGCAAAGAGGCGATGAATTTCAAATCTCTGGTTACATTTCAGTACAGAGGAAATACGGCAAATGCCAAAAGCGTTTTAAGCGTTCTCGGCGCGTGCATTAAATCGGGCGACGAGATTGAACTTGTCTGCGACGGCGAGGATGAGGAAGACGCATTGAAATTTCTGGTAAAGCTGGTCGAGGAAGGCTTTGGGGAATAGGGGGATTTCCGTAAATTATGCGTAAATTGAGCAGGAAAAACTGGGTGGAACTTGGGGTCATGACGGCTGTCTTTCTGATAGCCGCCGTGTTTGCATATAAAACGACGATCTTAACCCGTATGATTCTTCCCCGAATGGAAACATTAGTAAAATCAGAGGAAGATCAGATGTATCTGCCAAAAGACGGAGATCATCTGGAACAGACGTTTCAATATCCATCCGACGAGCTGTTAAGCGCCGGAATGAAAATTTCCCTGAATGAAAAAAAGCAAAAGCGGCTTTTAAAAGAAGATAAAAAGAAAGATCTTGGCTCCATTCATATGCAGATACAAAACGAGGCCGGAGAATGTCTGATGTCTGCGGATTATGCCGTGTCGGTGTTGGCAGACGATCAGAATCTGGTGGCGTCCTTTTCCGGGACGCAGACAGGCTTTGCAGACAGGAAGCTGACGATTGTAATGGATGCGGAAAATATCTGCGAAGACGTGGAGCTTGCCATCGGATATGCCGCCGGGAAAGCGGAGCATACCGAGCTTTTGATAAATGGAGACGAAAAGGAATACACATTGAATATTCAAACGGCGGATCGTCAGTTTCTCTACTGGAAGACGTGGGGAATCATCGGAGCCGTGATGGTATATGTTCTTTTGGTCGGAACCTATCTGCTCCTGGCTGTTTTCCGGCGGAAGCCGGAAAAAGTTTTCCTGTTCACCGGAACGGTTCTGGCGTTATTGTATCTTTTTCTGCTGCCCCCGCTCTCCGTTCCGGATGAAGAGGCGCATTTGAAACAGGCGTATTCCTGCTCGAACAGGATAATGGGAAAAGAGTCGGAAGAGTCCGGCACAATCCTTATGGATAAAGAAGATTTTCATGCCATGCAGATGTTTGAAACAACGCCCTCGCTGCCGGAATATGACAGGCTGAAAGAGGGAATTGCAAAATCCGGGCGAGAAGAGGGGACGGTAAATGTGCCTCATTCCGACACGCGCGCGCCGGCAGTGACGTATCTTCCGGGAATTATCGGCATTACGCTGGGACGAATGCTTGGCTTAAATGGATTGCTTGTCCTGTATTTGGGCAGAATATGTTCGGTGTTGTTTTATCTTTTGACCATGTATTTTTTTATCCGTACGATGGAGTTTGCAAAACCGGCGGCGTTTGTTATGGCAATTCTTCCCATGACGATTCAGCAGTGCTGCTCGTATTCTTATGATTCTGTCGTCATAGAGTTTGCATTTTTGTATTTTGCCGTTTTGTTTCGCCTGATTTATGGGAAAGGGACGGTGAAAAAGGCGCAGATTTTCTGGTACGCGTTATTTATGGTGATACTATCCGTCTGCAAAGGCGGCGCCTATATGCCGCTGTGTCTGCTTACGCTGCTGATTCCTGCAGAGAGATTTTCACAAAAAAGGCAGAAAAGGATATTTGTAGGAGCGATGGCCCTGATTGCGGCGGCGGCTTTTCTGACAAGCACGTTAAGCAGCGTTTTGTTTGTGGTAAATCCCACGGCGGAACAAACGGAGGCCGCATATCTGGCCGGTGAAAATTTTGGCGTGTCCGGATTGCTGGAACAGCCTATGGAATTTATTCTTATATCCGGCAGGACGCTGTTTTTGTCATGCGACGCGTTTTTGGAAAATATGCTGGGCATGCAGCTTGGCTGGCTTGACATTAACGTATCCCGAATTGTAATCTATGGCATGCTGCTTTTGATTCTTCTGTCCGTTCTTCCGATAGAAGACGGCAGGAAGAGGAGCGCGCCGGAAGCAACCAAAAGACAAAGGCTGTCTTATGCGGCAGTGATTTTGCTTTCGGCCGGAATGATTTTTACATCGATGTTTATCAGCTGGACGCCGAAAGAGTCCAAAGAAATCTTCGGCATTCAGGGAAGATATTTTCTTCCGATGCTTCCTCTGGCCATTACGCTGCTTTACAACAAATGGGTCGTATTGAAAAAGGACATTGGAAGAAAGACAATATTTGCCGCCATATGCTTGCAGTGCGTTGCGATTTATGGCATACTGACGTCGTTAGAGAGGGTGTTATGAAAAAACTGGTGATTATTCCTGCTTATAACGAGCAGGGAGGAATAGAAAAAACCGTGCGGGACATACTGGAACATGCGCCGGACTTTGATTATGTCATTGTAAACGACTGTTCTACGGATCGTACGCTGGAAATCTGCAAAAAGAACGGCTATTGCGTACTGGATCTTCCGGTCAATCTTGGCATTGGAGGAAGCGTTCAGACAGGCTATATGTACGCGTTTCGGTGCGGGTATGACGTTGCGGTACAGTTTGACGGCGACGGGCAGCATAACGCCAGATATTTGAACGATATGGCGGACAAGCTTGAGAACGAACGGCTGGATATGGTAATTGGTTCCAGATATATTAAAAAAGAGGGATTTCAGTCGTCCGGAATACGCAGAATCGGTATCCGGTATTTTACCGGCATGATACGTCTTGTGACGGGAAAAAAAATTACCGATCCCACGTCCGGCATGCGGATGGCGGGCAGAGACGTAATCGAAATGTATGCGAAAAATTATCCGAAAGATTATCCGGAACCGGAAAGCGTCGTTGCGGCGCTGAAAGCCGGAAAAAAAGTAGGAGAGATTCCCGTACGGATGAATGCAAGGGAAGAGGGCGTATCTTCGATTTCCCCGCGTAAATCCGTCTACTATATGATTAAGGTATCTCTGGCGATACTGATTGCCGCGGTTCGGAGGTAAAAATATGAGTTTGAAAATACAGGTCATTGTAGCCGTCGTCATTGTACTGGCGTTGTGCTGGATTGCCAACATGGTGCGGAAAGAAGCTCTCAGCATCCGGTTTGCCCTGTCCTGGCTGACGGTGGGGGCGGTCGTTCTTGTTCTCGATTTGTTTCCGGGAATTATGGATTATCTTGTGCATCTGCTTGGCATAGAGCTGCCGGTCAATATGATGTTTTTCTTTGGCTTTTGCTTTACGCTGTTTTTGCTGTTTACGCTAACGGTAAAGGTTTCAAAGCAGGAGGAGCATATTAAGCGGCTGACCCAGGAAATGGCGCTTTTGGAAAAACAGGTAAAAAAGGAAAAATAGAGGAGGTAATATTAAGAATAGCGATGAATAGTGACATATGTGGTGATTCGAACAGTGATGCGAATGGGGAAACAAAAAAGGTTCAGATACTGATGTCAACGTACAACGGAGAGGAGTATGTGAGGGAACAGCTGGATTCGATTCTGGCGCAGAATTATCCCGACGTGGATATTCTGATTCGGGATGACGGTTCCGGAGACGATACGTTTGTCATTTTAAAGGAATATGAGGAGCGTCATCCGAATATCCGGGCGTATCAGGGGGAAAATATAGGCGTAAACAAAAGTTTTTTTGAGCTGCTTAGAAACAGCAATAAAAAAGCGGCATACATAGGATTCTGCGATCAGGATGATTACTGGCTGCCGGAGAAGATAGAAAAGGCAGTCGAACAGCTGCGGCGTCTGGACGGACCGGCTCTTTACTGCAGCGCAAAGATTCTGGTAGATCAGAATCTGGAGCGGCTGGAAAGCCAGCAGAATCCTCATGTAACGCCTGGGTTTGGCAATGCCGTAATCGAGAGCATATGCTCCGGATGTACGACGCTTATGAACCGCGAGCTGGCAGACATTATAACCGAACGTCTGCCGGATGACGTTGTGCATCATGACTGGTGGTGCTATATGGCGGCTTCGTATCTTGGCAGTATGTACTATGATGAAAATTCTTATATGTATTACCGCCAGCACGACGGAAACGAGGTTGGCGCCAGCGGCTCGGCGCTTGCTATGATAAAAGCGAAAGCAAGAGATTTAAAAAAGCGGCATGGAGATTTAAAAAAACAGCTTTCTGATTTCAGGCGTTATTATCGTTCCGCGCCCGAAAAGGATCAGCTTGTGGATGCAATTTTAAGCGCGGAGAAGTTTCCGGGCCGCTTTACGATTCTTTTTAATCGGCGCTGGTATCGCCAGAGCAGACTGGACAATTGGGTTGTCCGGGGATTGTTTTTGCTGAATCGGATGTTATAAACAGTAAAGAAAGGAATGTTTCCATGAAAAAAATTTTAATTACCGGCTGTAACGGGCAGCTTGGAAGAGCCCTCAATCAGGAATATGCAAAGGAAGACGTTGCGTTTATCAATACCGATGTTGTAGAGGGAGACGGTGTGATTTCACTTGACATTACAGATATAGACGCTGTATTATCCTGCATCCGAAAGACAAAGCCGGACGTTATTATAAACTGCGCGGCGCATACGAATGTAGACGCCTGTGAAACGCAATGGGATCTGGCTTATAAAATCAACGCCGTCGGACCCAGAAATCTGAGCATTGCGGCGGCGAAAGAAGATGTGAAGCTGATACACGTATCCACGGATTATGTATTTCCCGGCACAAATCCAAAGCCTCTGACGGAATTTGACGAAGTCGGGCCAATCAGCGCTTATGGAAAGACAAAGCTGGAGGGTGAAAATTTTGTAAAGGAATTTTCAACCAAACATTTTATCTTCCGCACGGCATGGCTGTATGGAGACGGTAAAAATTTTGTCAAAACAATGTTAAAGCTTTCCGAATCCCATGATGAGATTACCGTTGTTTCCGATCAGTTCGGCTCGCCTACCAGCGCTGCGGAGCTGGCGAAAATGATACGTTTTCTGGAACCTACGGAGAATTACGGAACGTATCATGCGACCTGCGAGGGACAGTGCAGCTGGGCGGATTTTGCAGTGGAAATATTTAAAAAAGCGGGAAAAGATACAAAAGTAAAATATGTTACGACAAAAGAGTACAATTCTCCGACAAAGCGTCCGGCCTATTCCGTTCTGGACAACTACATGCTCCGGCTTGTGGCGGGCGACGCTTTTGTTATGGCGGACTGGAAAGACGCCCTGGACGTATACATGAAGGATATGCAGAAATAAGGAGAGCCACGTTTTATGGAACCACTGGTAAGCGTATGCATTCCGGCATATAATAATGCCGCATACATCAAAGAAACAATTGATTCCATACTGAATCAGACGTATTCGAATCTGGAACTGATCATCTGCGACGACAATTCCAAAGACGATACGGTATCCGTAATCGAAAAGATCAAAGACGACAGGATTAAACTTTATAAAAATGAGAAGAATCTTGGTATGTCGGGAAACTGGAACAATTGCCTTGGCAAATGCAAAGGAGAATTCATCAAACTGATCTGCGCAGACGATATGCTGACGAAAGACTGTCTGGAAAAAGAGGTTGGGGCGTTAAGAGAACATCCGACGGCAGTTCTGGCGGAAAGCGATACCAGATTGTTTGATTTGAATGGAAAGACAAAGGGATTTTATAGAAGATATAAAACAAGCGGTCTGACGGACGGCAAAAAAATAGCCCGGGCGGGACTGTTTGTAAAGAATTATTTTGGGGCTCCGCTGGCAAATACGTTTCGCAGAGAGGCGTTTGAGAAAACGGGAGGGTTTGATTCCTGGTATACGTATATTCTGGATTATGACTTTTGGGTACAGCTTGCGTGTATGGGAGACGTTTATATTATTCATGAGCCGTTGAATTATTTTCGGGTAAGAAATGATTCCAATACGGGAGACGTCATGGCGGGAGATAAGACGCAGGAGTATGTAAAAGAGCATATTCACCTGTTGAAAAAATTTAAGGAAGAGCTTGGTCTGTCGAAAGGGGAGATACGAAAGAGCGTGAGGATACGAAAGCTGCGGAATTTTGCGGCGGGAGTGTATTTGAAAGTTTTTGTAAGGCAATAACAGAATGAAAATTTCCCCGGACGTCACCGTCCGGGGATTCCTGCACGACAAACGCATGAGTAAATAAAATGTGAACAAAATGCTCTATTATCCGTTATAATAGAAATAAAAACGGAGATGAGAATATGGAACAGTTATTGGAATGGATGGAGATCATTGAAGATGTCAGG
>CATOKN010000010.1 GCA_951800425.1 uncultured Lachnospiraceae bacterium | reverse complement strand
GAAAAAAGCCCTTGTTGACAGGGCTTTTTCTATATAATAGGAGAAATGAAAATGAAAAAAGAAAAGACGTTTCAAAACATCATCGGCTATGCGTTTCAAAACGAGGGATTGCTGACGCAGGCTCTGACCCACAGTTCGTATGCGAATGAGAAGCACAGGAAGGACGGAGACAATGAGCGGCTGGAGTTTTTGGGAGATGCGGTGCTTGAAGTCGTAACCAGTGAATTTTTGTTTTTAAACTATCCGGATCTCTCCGAGGGTGATTTGACGAAACTGCGCGCCAGCCTGGTGTGCGAGCCGACGCTGGCCGGATGTACGTCTCAGCTGCGTCTGGGAGAATTTATCCATCTGGGCAGAGGAGAGGAATTGACGGGGGGACGCAGCCGGAAATCCATATTGTCCGATGCGCTGGAGGCTGTTATCGGGGCAATTTATCTGGATGGTGGTTTTACTAATGCAAAAGAGTTTATCCACAGATTTATTCTTACGGATATTGAGCATAAAAAGCTCTTTTATGATAGCAAGACTATCCTGCAGGAGTACGTTCAGGGGAATTGCGAAGAGCTGCTAAATTACAGGCTGCTGGAAGAGACCGGGCCGGATCATGAGAAAAGCTTTACGGTAGAAGCAAGGATTGGAGAAAAGTCCATCAGTACCGGAAGCGGCCATACCAAAAAAGCGGCGGAGCAGGAAGCGGCGTATCATGCGCTTTTGCTTCTGAAGCCGGAAAAGTAAAAGCTTTGGCAGAATTCAGGGGGAAATATGTATTTAAAGAGCATTGAAATACATGGATTTAAATCATTTGCAAATAAGATTGTGCTGGACTTCCATAATGGAATTACCGGTATTGTCGGGCCGAACGGCAGTGGAAAGAGCAATGTGTCCGACGCGGTGCGCTGGGTGCTGGGGGAGCAGAGCGCAAAGCAGCTTCGGGGATCGAGTATGCAGGACGTTATATTTTCCGGAACGGAGAACAGGAAGCCTTTGAGCTATGCGTATGTGGCGATTACAATGGACAATTCCGATCATGTGCTGGATATTGATTTTGAAGAAGTGACGGTTGCAAGAAGAGTCTACCGTTCCGGAGAAAGCGAATATTTGTTAAATGGCAGCCCGTGTCGCCTGAAAGACGTCAACGAGCTTTTTTATGATACGGGAATTGGAAAAGAAGGCTATTCCATTATCGGCCAGGGGCAGATTGAGCGGATTTTAAACGGCCGCCCGGAAGAGAGAAGAGAGCTTTTTGACGAAGCTGCGGGCATTGTAAAATATAAAAGAAGAAAAGCAACGGCACAAAAGAAGCTTGAGGCAGAGCGTGAAAACCTGGTGCGCATTCATGATATTTTAAGCGAATTGGAACGTCAGGCAGGGCCTTTGGAGAAGCAGTCAGAAAAAGCGAAGATATTTTTAAAGAAAAGAGAAGAGTTAAAAGAAAATGACATTGGCCTTTTTCTTTTGGAAACAGAACGAATTGACGCACAGATGAAAGAGACGTCGTTTGCACATCAGACGGCCAGGGAACAGTTAGATGAGGCGACGGCGTCATATGAGCAAATCCGGGAAGAATATGACAGGGCGGAATCGGCATTTTCTTCGATAGAAGCAGAAATTGAAGCCGTCAGAGAATCTCTGAATCAGACCGTTGTGCAAAAGGGCAGATTAGAGGGAGAAATCAACGTATTAAAGGAACAGATCAAGGCGGCTGAGCTTTCGGACGAGCATTATAAAAGCCGCCGGGAAGAAATTGAAGCGGACAGGCAGGAGAAGCTTCGTCAGAAAGAAGCGTACGAAGCGGAAAAAGCAGAATTGGACCGTCAGCTTGCCCACGCCGCTCTTCGCAGGAAAAAAGCGCAAAAGGAATTGCAGAGCCTGTCGGAATCGATGCAAAGATCGAGCCGGGGCATTGAAAACGGGAAAAATGAATTGTTTCAATTGCTGAACCAAAAAGCCAGAGCCCAGACAAAGCAGCAGAAATTTGAAACGATGACAGAACAGGCCAATATCCGGAAAGCCCAGTTGACGCAGCGGCTTTTGCAGCAGAAAAGCAATGAATCCAGTTTGGATTTGCTGCTGAAAGAACAGCAGGAAGCTTTGGATCAGGTGCAAAAAGAGATCGCCAGACTGCAGCAGAAAGAACGGGAATTATCCGGACAAAAGGACGCATGGGAGCAGAAAGCGAAAGAAGAAGAGCGGGCGCTGTTTGAAGATACGGAGCAATACCATAAAAGCGCGTCCCGTCTGGAATCCTTAAAAAATATTGCGGAACGCTACGACGGATATGGAAACAGCATTCAAAAAGTCATGGGGCAAAAAGACAGAGAGCCGGGCATTTTAGGCGTCGTATCTGATTTGATCAAAGTGGAAAAAACGTATGAAACGGCGATTGAAACGGCTCTTGGCGGAAGCATTCGAAACATTGTAACGGAAGAGGAAGAAACGGCAAAGAGAATGATTTCGTATCTGAAAAAGAACCGGCTCGGCAGGGCTACGTTTCTTCCTCTGACGTCCGTAAAAGGAAATGGAGGGATCCGACAGCCGGAGGCTTTGAGAGAGCCGGGCGTTGTCGGACTCGCCCATACGCTGGTTCAAAATGAGGAAAAATACAACGGGATTATCGAACAGTTATTGGGCAGGGTAGTCGTTGTCGATGAGGTGGATCACGCCGCCGCCCTTGCAAAGAAATACAAGTATTCTCTCTCCATCGTAACGCTGGAAGGAGAATTTCTGCGTCCCGGAGGATCTATGACGGGAGGCGCATTTAAAAACAGCAGCAATCTTTTGGGCAGGAACCGGGAAATTGAGGAACTGACGAAAGAATCTGAGCGTCTGCAGCAGGCGCTTTTGACGCATCAAAAGCGAAAAGAAGAAATGCTTCGGGCACAGGCGCAGCTTTCCGAAGATTTGAAAGAAGTAAAAGAGGAGCTGCAAAAGCAGTATTTGTTAGAAAATACGGCGAAACTAAACGAAAGCAGCGCAAGGCAGCAAATAGAAGAAAGCGAAAGCGCATTTTTGGATTTGCAGGATGAAAGCAGAGAATTGGAGCGGCAGTTAAAAGAACTGAGAGAAGAAAGCAGCCTGGCGTTTAAGGAAATTGAAGCGGCGGCGCAAAGGGAAGAAGAGATTGAAAAAGAAAGTCTGATTTACCAGGAACGGTTAAATAAAGAATCCCATCTGGAAGAGAACGCGTCGAAAGTCTGCTCCGAGGCTATGATGGAGGAGGCGAATCTTCTTCAAAAAAGCGAGTTTGCTTTAGAAAACGGCAGACGCGTAGCCGCTGAAATTGAAAAATGCGACAACCTGACAGAAGAGCTTTTCGCAGAAGCAAAGGATGCAAAAGAGAGCGTCGGAAAACGAAGAGAAGAAATTGAAGAGCTGAAAAAAACCGTTGCCTCTTCCGGAGAAAAGGCGCAGCGTCTGGAGAAAGAATTAAAAGACAAGCTTGCGGATAAAGAGGAAATATCGGCCAGGCAGAAAGCGTTTTTCGGAAAACGGGAAGAAGTCTCGAAGCAGATGGCAGAGCTGGATAAAGAGCTGTTTCGCCTGGACGGACAGAAAGAAAAATTAGACGAAGCGAAAGAGCGCCAGACAAATTACATGTGGGAGGAATATGAGATTACGCTCCATGGAGCCATGGAAGCCGGAGTAAAAACAGACGCTTCTTTTACTGAGATAAAGCAGCGGATTGCGCAGTTAAAGGAAGAGATACGCGGCCTGGGCGATGTGAATGTCAATGCAATCGAAGAATACAAAGAGGTTTCGGAGCGTCTTTCTTTTTTGAATGCGCAGCATGACGATTTGATTCAGGCAGAAGAAGCTCTGGTGGATATTATTGAGGAACTGGATTTTGGAATGCGCAGACAGTTTACGGAGAAATTTGCGCAAATCCAGAAAGAATTTGACCGGGCGTTTAAAGAATTGTTCGGAGGAGGAAAAGGGACGCTGGAGCTTGTGGAAGACGAGGATATTTTGGAATGCGGCATCCGCATTGTCGCGCAGCCTCCCGGAAAAAAGCTTCAGAATATGATTCTACTCTCCGGAGGAGAAAAATCTTTGACGGCAATTTCCCTGCTGTTTGCCATTCAGAATTTAAAGCCGTCCCCGTTTTGTCTTCTGGATGAGATTGAAGCGGCGCTGGACGATTCCAATGTCGGGCGTTTTGCAAAATATCTGCACAAGCTGACGCGTCATACGCAGTTTATCGTTATCACCCACAGACGGGGGACGATGGCATCGGCCGACCGGCTTTACGGAATAACGATGCAGGAAAAGGGCATATCTACCATGGTATCGGTCGATTTGATTGAGAAAGATTTGGATAAATAGAGAACGGAGGACTTTTGATTATGAGCAAAGAAAAGAAAGGTTTTTTTTCCAGGCTGGCAGCGGGTCTGAGCAAGACGAGGGATAATATTGTATCCGGCATTGATTCCATTTTCAGCGGGTTTTTAAGCATCAACGATGAATTTTACGAGGAAATTGAAGAAACCCTGATTATGGGCGATCTGGGCATGAAAGCTACGGAAGAAATCATTGAAAATCTCAGACAAAAAGTAAAGGAACAAAAGTTAAAAGAACCTGCGGCATGCAGACAGCTTTTGATTGACAGTATGAAAGAACAGATGCATGTAGAAGAGACGGCGTACCGATTTGAGGAGACGACGTCCGTGGTGCTGGTGATTGGCGTAAACGGCGTGGGAAAAACGACGACGGTAGGCAAGCTGGCCGGAAAACTGAAAGGGGAAGGCAAAAAAGTCGTCATAGCGGCGGCCGATACGTTTCGTGCGGCGGCAGGAGATCAGCTTTTGGAATGGGCAAACCGCGCCGGCGTGGAAATGATTGGCGGACAGGACGGAGCGGATCCGGCGTCTATTGTGTTTGACGCGGCGTCTTCCGCGAAGTCAAAAGGAGCGGACGTGCTGCTTTGCGATACGGCGGGAAGGCTGCATAACAAAAAAAATCTGATGGAAGAGCTTAGAAAGATGAACCGCGTGATTGACCGGGAATTTCCGGACGCTTATCGGGAGACGCTTGTCGTGTTGGATGCTACGACCGGACAAAACGCGCTGTCCCAGGCGAAGCAGTTTGGAGAAGTGGCGGAAATCACCGGAATTGTTCTGACAAAAATGGACGGAACGGCAAAAGGCGGCATTGCGGTCGCAATCCAGTCAGAACTTAATATTCCGGTAAAATATATCGGTGTGGGAGAAACCATTGACGATTTGCAGAAATTTGACGCGGACGCATTTGTAGACGCGCTGTTTCAGACGCCGGAGGGCAGGGAGGAAACGGAATGCTGACATTGGATAAATTTGAAGAAGCAAGTGAGAAAGTAAAAGAAGTCACATTAGAGACAAAATTGATTTACAGCAATTACCTGAGCGCGCAGACGGGGAACAAGGTTTATCTGAAACCGGAAAATATGCAGTTTACCGGCGCATATAAAGTTCGGGGGGCATATTATAAAATCAGCACATTATCCAATGAAGAACGGGAACGGGGACTGATTACCGCGTCTGCGGGAAACCATGCGCAGGGAGTCGCTTACGCGGCCAAATGCTATGGGGTAAAGGCGGTAATCGTTATGCCGACAACAACGCCTCTCATTAAAGTGAACCGGACGAAAAGCTACGGGGCCGAAGTCGTGCTTTACGGAGACGTTTACGACGAAGCCTGCGCCTATGCGCTGACGATGGCTGAGAAAAACGGATATACCTTTATTCACCCGTTTGACGATCTTGCCGTGGCGACGGGACAGGGAACGATTGCCATGGAGATATTTAAAGAGCTTCCGCTGGTGGAATACATTCTGGTTCCCGTTGGAGGAGGCGGGCTTGCGACAGGCGTTTCGACTCTGGCCAAGCTTTTAAATCCCAAAATAAAAGTGATTGGCGTGGAACCGGCCGGCGCAGGATGTATGAAAGCCTCGTTTGACGCGGGGAAAGTGACGACTTTGAAAACGGTCAGTACGATTGCCGACGGCACTGCCGTAAAAACGCCGGGAGAGAAGATTTTTCCTTATATTCAGAAAAATCTGGACGACATTTTATTTGTGGAAGACGACGAGCTGGTGGTAGCGTTTTTGGATATGGTGGAAAATCACAAGATTGTGGTCGAAAATTCCGGACTGCTTACCGTTGCGGCGCTCAAGCATTTGAATGTGAAAGGAAAGCGTATTGCAGCGATTTTAAGCGGAGGAAATATGGACGTCATTACGATGTCGTCCGTCGTACAGCAGGGACTGATATTAAGAGACAGGATTTTTACGGTGTCTATTCTTTTGCCGGATAAGCCGGGCGAGCTTTCGAAAGTAGCGGATACGATTGCAAAAGAACAGGGCAATGTAATTAAGCTGGAGCATAATCAGTTTGTGAGCATTAACCGCAATGCGGCCGTGGAGCTTCGCATTACAATGGAATGCTTTGGCACCGATCATAAAAGGCAGATTATCAAAGCTTTGGAAAAGGCGCAGTATAAGCCAAAGCAGGTGCGGACAAGCCTGTAGGATATATGGAATGCGGAAAAAGAATCCCGATGTATGGGATTCTTTTTTATTTTGACTATTTTTTCGTATCAGAAATTAGTGACAGGTTTCGACAGAAAATAAGAAGAAAACAGGATATATTTCAAATTAATTGCATGCTATCGACAAAGTGTTTTATAGAACGACACGGGGTGTCGAAAAGTGCGATAAGTTCTGATTGAATCAATGAATTGGGATGTTATAATACAAATAGTTTCGGTTTTAGCCAGAAGATGATAGGAAGACTTGTGGAATTTGAGCGAACAAAAAGTTTTGAGAGGGGATAATTTTAAATGGGCAAATTGAATGTTGCAATTGCGGACGATAATGAAAGAATGCTGCGGTTATTGGGAGATATAATCCGTACAGATGACGAATTAGAGGTAGTTGGCACTGCGAAAGATGGGGAAGAAGCCTGTAAAATGATAAAAGAAACAGAACCGGACGTAGTTTTGCTTGATATTGTAATGCCAAAATTAGACGGTTTGGGAGTTTTGGACAAGGTAACGCATGATTTGAGCATCAAAAAACATCCTTCTTTTATTATGATCAGCGCCATAGGAAATGAAAAAATTACGGAAGAGGCCTTTTTATCCGGCGCAAACTATTATATTATGAAGCCGTTTGATAATGACATGGTAATCAAGCAAATCAAACAGGCAAAGAAGAAAATGGATGAGTCCTCCAAAGGAGGAGAAGTCCGCCGGATTAGCGCATACGAAAAAAAGGAAGATAAAGCGCCGCAGAATTTGGAAGCAGATGTGACAAATATTATACATGAAATCGGAGTTCCCGCTCATATCAAAGGGTATCAGTATTTGAGGGAAGCCATTATGATGTCGGTCGATGATATTGAGATGTTAAATTCCATTACAAAAATCCTCTATCCCACCATTGCAAAAAAATATCAGACGACGCCAAGCAGAGTAGAGCGCGCCATCCGTCATGCAATCGAAGTAGCCTGGAGCAGAGGGAAAATGGATACCATAGACGAGCTGTTTGGCTATACGATTCATAATGGAAAAGGCAAGCCCACGAATTCCGAGTTTATTGCCCTGATTGCAGATAAAATCCGTCTGGACTATAAGCATAATACAGGTTTTTAGTACTTTTTATTGTTTGAAAAATAGAGTATAATAGATTTAACATTTTTATGGGAGGTCTATTATGAAAAAAATACTTTTTGCTTCCTCTGAGGCAGTGCCTTTTATAAAGACGGGAGGTCTTGCAGATGTTGCAGGCTCTCTGCCAAAATATTTCGATCGTAAGAAATATGATGTCAGAATTATTTTGCCAAAGTATGTATGCATGGAAGAAAAGTGGAAGAGCAGATTAAAGCCGGTGACAGAGTTTTATGTAGATTTGGGCTGGCGCAGACAGTATGCCGGAATTTTAGAGGCGGAAATAGACGGCATGCACTATTATTTTGTGGACAACGAATATTATTTTGCAGGAAGTCATCCTTACGGTGAAATTTACCAGGATGTTGAAAAATTTGCTTTCTTTTCAAAAGCAGCGCTTTATGCCATTGAAAAAATCGGCTTCTGGCCGGACGTGATACATTGCAATGACTGGCAGACCGGACTGATTCCTGTGTTTTTGAAAAAAGTATGGAATGCAAATGACAGATATAGAAAAATCAAAACCGTATTCTCCATTCATAACATTCGTTTTCAGGGAAGATGGAAGATTGAGGAAGTGCGGGACGTTACGGCGCTTCCGGCGGACGTGTTTACGCCGGAGGGAATGGAAAGCTATGGAGAATCCAATTATTTAAAGGCGGGAATTGTTTACGCCGACGCAGTGACGACAGTCAGTAAATCCTATGCTATGGAAATTATGACGCCGGAGGGCGGCGAGGGGCTCGACGGAGTGCTGCGCCGGTACGGATTTAAGCTGTTTGGCATTTTAAACGGGCTGGATTACGAGGTGTTTCATCCTGGAAAAGATCGCTTCATTCCGGTTCGCTTTGACGCGTCGAATGCTGTGAAAAAAAAGCCGCAAAATAAAGCAAAGCTGCAGGAAGCGCTGGGACTGCCAAAGCAGCCGGATGTTTTTTTGATTGGGATGGTATCCAGGATGTCTGATCAGAAAGGATTTGACCTTTTGCCGGGCGCTTTGGAAGAATTGCTTGCCAGAGAAAACGTACAGTTTGCGGTTTTGGGAACGGGAGAGGAACGATATGAAAATATGTTCCGCTATTACGCAGAGAAATATCCGGACAAGCTTTCTGCGAATATCAGCTATTCGGAGCAGGCGGCGCATATGATTTATGCGGGCGCAGATGCGTTTCTGATGCCGTCGTTATTTGAACCCTGCGGACTGACCCAGTTGATTGCGCTGCGCTATGGAACGGTTCCGATTGTTCGTGAAACGGGAGGACTGAAAGATACCGTAGAGCCTTATAATAAATTTACGCAGGAAGGAACGGGCTTTTCGTTTGCAAATTATGATGCGCGCGAAATGCTGGAAATTATCCGAAATGCAATGGAGCTTTATGATACGCAGAAAGAATGCTGGCAGAATTTGATGCTAAGAGGCATGCGGCAAAATTTTTCCTGGAACAGTTCGATTGAAGAATATGAACGGCTCTATGAAAGCATTTGCCAGGTTACAGGGTAATAAATCCCAAATTGCGCTGAAAACAATAAGCGTGATCGGACAGGATTTCTTCTTTGAGAACATGAGAGGCATTGACGTCCTGGATGATGCAGTTTAAGTCTTCTTTTTGGGAGATATGTTTTTGTGGAAGCAGCAGAGCTTCGTGGACGCTGCTTGGGATAATGTATAAGTTTTCATTTAACGAAGCGGCGAGACAGGAAAGCACGTTTAGATAGAGAATTGCAGACGCTCCGTAAAATTTTTCCGTATTGGTCAGAACATACATTTCGGGGAAATCTGACGGGGCGTCTGTATGATCAGAAAAAAGCGAAAAATCAGGACATAGAGTTTTTAAGGTATCCCCCATGCTTTTTAGTTCATAAGGAAGCAGTATGGGGGTATTTTTGACCGCAAGCTCATAGAGGCAGTCTTTTGTAATTTTCCAGAAATCAAGATGATGGTTGTGAATCAGAATGGTGGCGTTTCCGGTGGATATATCCGAAAGATAACAGCAAAATACGACGGCTAAGTCTAAAAACCGAAAATAAGGAACATCTTTTAGAAGAGTTTGATTTTGTTCGTAGTGGATTAATTTGTAAATGATTTGGTATTTGACCTGACAGAAATCTGTGAAGAAAGAAAGATCCAGATCGCTTTGCGGAAGATTATCCTGATAGGAAGCGATGATGTCATCAAAAATGAGATCCAGAGGCTTGCCGGCAAGGTAATCTTCGTAATAATAGTTCAGATAGATGGTAGGGGAAATATTTACGGATTTATCCTCAATCATCAGACCGTCCAGCTGAATGTCGTTGTTTTTTATAATTGGATGTAACGATATGGCGGCATGATTTCCAAAATGTTTTTGCATAGAGGCAACCGCAGAAGATTTAAAAGTTTCATAATCCATGTAATCACTCCTTTTTTGGATGGGAATGCGATATACAGGACTTGGTCAATGGTGGATGGATCGGATAGAATAAAAAGATAAAAGAAATATTTGCAGTTTTCTGCGCAGAAATAATAGAGCATTGTCAGAAAGAAAATGCAAAAGTAATTTTTATAAAGGAAGATTGCTTTTTTCAAGTCAGGTTCTGTTTTCTGTGCTTTTTCCCCAGGCTTCTAACGCGACGTGATAAGTTTCGGAAATTTTTTGGTTGATTTCTTTCGCTTCCTTTCTTAAATCCCTTTGACCGGCCTGTAAAGCGGAAACCTGAGATTCCAGCCTGTCAAAGCGATGATCCATTTTGTGGAAGCGTGAGTCAATTGCTTCAAATCGCATGTCAATTGCTTCAAATCGCATGTCAATTGCCTCGAACCGTCTGTCAATAACTTCAAATCGACGCTCTATGGATTCAAATCGATCGTCCATTTTATCAAGGCGTACATAAATCGGATGCAATTTTTCTTCAAATTTGGATTCCAGTTTTTGTTCCAGCTTTTCCTCTAGCTTTTCATCCAGTTTCCGGTCTAAAAGCTCCGAGAATGCCAGAAATAATTGTTCATTTGTCATTTTTTTCACCTCCTGTGCATGCGAGTATAACACAGGAGATGAAAAAAGTCTATTGATTTTTTGACGAATTTTAATTGGATTTCAATTCTTTCCAAAGCTGGTTATAAAGGTTTGTTCCTTCTTCGTCAAGGCTTAAGTATACTTCGCAGTTGTCAAGGACGGATGAATCCGGGAAAATAGTTTTGTCATTTTTTGTCTCATCATCCAGATTGTCGTAAACGGCAGTGTTGGGCGTTGCATAGTATACGTAATCGAAGTTCATTTTGGCAATGTCTTCTCTGCAAAGAAAGTTTAGAAATTTTTCCGCATTTTCCTGGTTTTTACAGGTTTTTGGCAAGAACCAGGAATCAATCCAGAGGTTTGAGCCTTCTTTTGGGACGCTGTAAGCAAGATTGTCGGAAAGAGACTGAGCATAAGCGGCCTCTCCGGAATAGGTGACGGCAAGGGAAGCGTTTCCCGCGGCCATTTCATCTCCGGTTTCGTCTACAAAATAAGCATAAATCAAAGGCTTCTGGTCTAAGAGCTTTTGGAGCGCTTCCTTGAGTTCTTTTTCATCCGTAGTATTCAGAGAATATCCAAGCTGTTTTAGCGGAACTAAAAAGCAATCCCGCACGCTGTTTTCCATGATGATTTTTCCGGAATATTTGTCATTCCAGAGAACGTCCCAGGTATTCGTTTCCGCTGCGTCTACTTCGTCCGTGTTGTACAAAATGCCCACGGTTCCATAAAAATAAGGGATGGTGTATTTATGATCCGGATCAAAGGCAGAAGAAGCGTCAATAATATTGGCGTCGATATTTTTATATTCGTCAATATTTTCATGCTTCATTTCCAAAACTTCTCCCTCGTCAATCAGTTTCTGAATGATATAGTCGGAAGTACAGAGCAGATCATAGTCGATAGAGCCGGCTTTGTATTTCGTATACATTTCTTCCGGACTTTCGTATTCTTCGTATTCTACCTGAATTCCGGTTTCTTCTTCAAACAATTTCAAAGCTTCCGGATCAAAATATTTGCCGTAGTTTAATACCGTCAGGGTTTCTTTGTTATCGGGCGAGCTGCCGCAGCCAATCGCAAGGGCAGAGACAAAAAACAGAGCGGCAAAAACAGAAATTTTCTTTTTCATAGCGTATCTTCTCCTTTTAATTATTGATTTCGTTTTTTCTTGAGGAACCATAATTCATAATAAAAAGCAGCGCCAGTGCAATGAGAAACAATAGCGTGGATAATGCGTACATTTCCGGCCGGATTCCCTTGCGCAGTTCCGTGTAGAGCATGGTGGAAAGCGTATTGACGCCCGCGCCTTTTGTAAAATAGGTAATAGAAAAATCATCCAGCGACATGGTAACTGCCATCAGGAAACCGGAAAATACGCCGGGGCGTATGTCTGGCCAGACAATTTTGTAAAAAGCGTACAGAGGCGACGCGCCCAAATCCAGAGCCGCCTCGTAAGCGGATTTGCTGGTTGCGTTCAGCTTTGGCAGCACGTTTAAAATTACATAGGGAATGTCAAAAGTCAAATGGGCAATCAGTACGGTGGAAAAGCCAAGTTTTGTAAAACGTACAAATAAAAGCATCATCGAAATGCCGGTTACGATGTCGGCGTTTAACAGGGGAATGTTCGTGGCGCCGAGTAAAATGGCTCTCCCTTTTCGCCGCATTGCCTGGATGCCGATGGCCGCCAGCGTGCCAATGACGGTAGCAAGAATGGAAGCAGTCAGGGTAATCTGAAGCGTCGTGGCAAAGGATTCCATAATCGTTTCATTTTGGAGCATGGACACATACCATTTTCCGGTAAACCCTCCCCAGACAACTCTGGATTTGGAGTCGTTAAAAGAGAGGACGATTAAAACCATAATCGGAAGGTACAAAAATAAAAAGATGATGGCAAGATAGATTCTGGACGAATATTTTTTTACCATACGGCAGTTCCCTCCCCTTCTTTGTTATGTGAATTCATAAACGCCATGCTGGCAATGACAAAGATCATTAATACAATGGACAGTCCGCTTCCCATATTCCAGTTTGTATTCTGCATAAATTCCTGTTCGATGACATTTCCGATTAAAAGCACTTTGCCGCCGCCCAGTAGGTTTGAAATGACAAAAGACGTCAGGGCGGGAACAAATACCATAATAATTCCGCTTAATACGCCGGAAACTGTCAAAGGCAGGATAATTTTTGCAAATACCTGAAATTTATTGCACCCCAAGTCTCTGGCAGCGTCAACGATGTCATTTCCGATTCGGCTCATGGAGTTGTAAATCGGAAGAATCATAAAGGGCAGATAATCATATACCATGCCGAACACAACGGCGGCCGGCGTGTTTAACAGGGAAACTCTCGGGAGCCCCAGAGCCTGAAAAACAGTATTCAATATGCCGTTATTAGACAGTATAAGCTGCCATGCCAAAATGCGGAGCATAAAGTTCATCCACATGGGAAGCACAAAAATAAATACGATAAAGCTCTGGTGTTTTACATGGAGCCCGTTTAATATCATAGCCAGAGGGTAAGACAGCGCCAGACACAAAAGCGTGCTGACGAGCGCAAGCTTTAAAGAAAGCAAAAGAGCTTTCATATGAATGGGTTCCGATATGGCAATGATGTTTTCCAAAGTAAAGCTTCCGGAAGCATCGGTGATTCCGTAATAGCAGATGACCAGTATGGGAAGCACGATAAAGCCGACAATCCATATGATATAAGGACCTGACAAAAATTGCCGTTTGAAGTTATACATCAATTTCCACCGCCTTTTCATCGCTGGATTCCGGTTTATTCATGATCTGGATGTTAAAAGGAATTACGGAAATTCCCACATGCGTGCCAACGGAAAACAATTTTGTCGTATGCACCAGCCAGTCGTAGCCATTGGCGCGGACTTCAATTTCGTAATGGACGCCTTTGAAAATAATGGAAACAATGTCGCCTTCCATAAATCCGTTGGGAGGATCGGATAATTCCACATCTTCCGGGCGTATGACGACATCGACCGGCTTGTTTTGGCCAAAGCCGGTATCTACGCAGGGAATGGTTACGCCCAGAATATTTACGAGCTTATCTTTGATCATGGTTCCGTCTATAATGTTGCTGTCGCCGATAAAATCTGCGACAAACGCATTGGTCGGTTCATTGTAAATGTCTTCCGGCGTACCAATCTGCTGAATGTATCCCTGGTTCATAACGACGATGGTGTCTGACATGGTCAGGGCTTCCTCCTGATCGTGCGTCACATAGACAAAAGTAATGCCAAGCTCTTCTTTTAAGCGGATCAGCTCGTATTGCATATCCTGCCGCAGCTTTAAATCCAGAGCGCCAAGCGGTTCATCCAAAAGAAGCACTTTTGGCTCGTTGACAATTGCCCTTGCAATGGCAATCCGCTGCTGTTGTCCGCCGCTTAAGGAATCAACGCTTCGCTTTTCAAAACCGTCTAAATTGACAAGTTTTAGGGCATATTTGATTTTATCGGAAATATAAGATTTGCTTTTTTTGCTGATTTTTAAGCCAAACGCAATATTTTCCGCTATGGACATATGGGGAAACAGCGCATATTTTTGAAAGACGGTATTTAATTTCCGTTCGTTTGGCGGGAGAGCGGTGATGTCGGCTCCGTCAAAAAAAACGGATCCTGCATCCGGCGTCTCAAAGCCGCCTAAGAGGCGCAGCGTTGTCGTTTTTCCGCAGCCGGAGGGGCCGAGCAGCGTCATAAATTCATTTTCCCGGATTTTTAAATCCAAATCGTCTAAAACAAGGCTGCCGTCATAAGACTTTGAGATATGGGACAGATGGATAAGTTCTTTTTCCATGAATAATCCTCCTATGTAAAACGTATTTAGAAACTGGGCGGCGTGGTAATCCAGAGGATGACCGCGTCGTGTTTGCCAGGATTTTCCAGGCGGTGCTTCTTAGTGGATGGAAAAGCGAAAGATTCCCCGGCGTGCAGCGTATACTTCTGCGTGCCGAATACCAGCTTTGCCGTTCCTTTTAAAACATATCCGAATTCTTCTCCCTCATGGGGCAGAAGTTCTTCGGAAACGCCGCCGGGCCTTAATGTCAGGCGAATGGGTTCCATGGAATTTTTCTGCGCGTTTGGAACAATCCATTCCACGGAGGCGTTTTGTTCTTCATAAATTTTTTCAAAATAATCTTCTTTTTTAAAAACAATCTGTTCCGGGCCTGATTCTGCAAAAAATTCCGCGGGCGTCGTGCCAAGACACTGGATAATGTCCAAAAGAGTGCTGATGGAAGGAGTGTTTTGGTTGCGTTCAAGCTGTGAAATAAATCCCTTGGTCAGTTCTGCCCGGTCAGCAAGTTCCTGCTGTGTGAGTCCATAGAATACCCGTAATTCTTTCATCCGTTTTCCAATATCCATAAGATCTCCTTTGTGGCGTTAATAGTAGATTTTGAGTTTACTAATTATAAACAAACAAGACATATTGTATCGAAAATCTGAAAAATGTCAAGAGGGATTTTGAAAATTTTAATTATGCAGAATATGGTTTGATTTGTTGTGAGGTTTTCTGATTTTCACAGGAATTGAAAGTCTTTTCAAATAGGACTGGAAATGCGAAGAAAAGGAGGGTATAATGTATTCAAATCGCGAAAGGGGATAGACATATGAAATGGAAAAAAAGGCTGTCAATTTTTTTGGCAGCGATCATTGCATTGACGCCCATGCAGGAAGTTTTCGCTGAGGCGTTTGCACAAATGGAGCAGCAGGCATTTGCCGCAGCAGAGAGCATTACCCCGGGAAGTCCGGGAGAGCCAGGAGTTACGCCGAATTATCCGGATGCGACATCCAAGGCGGCTGTCGCGGATCTGAAGCTTGTTTACCAGGAATCTGACGATGTGATTACGCTGACGTATCAGATGAATTCTGAATGTGAATACGTCAGGATTTATGTGGACGGAAAGGAAGAAGAAAAGGAGTACACGGGAACGACGTATGATTACCGGAATGTCAGAGATGGAAGGACGTATGAATTCCGTATCGTGCCTTGTGATAAAAAAGGCGCGCCAGGTACGGAAGCGCGTATTTCATGCGAGGTTCCATACAAAAAAGCGGTCGTGGAGGACGTGGACGCGGAGTACAATCTGGAAAAGCAGGTGCTAATCGTGGACTGGGAGGGGGACGCCATCGATTATGCCGACGTTTATCAGGATAATGTGCTGATTGCGGAAAAAGTAAAAGAGTCCAGGCTGATTCTGGAAATAAAATTAGAGCCGGAAAGCAAACATACATACAAAATAGTACC
>CATOKN010000009.1 GCA_951800425.1 uncultured Lachnospiraceae bacterium | reverse complement strand
CCGGCGGCTATATTATCGGTGTGGATAAAAATTATTTGAATACTTGTAATTATACGATTCAAAAAGGACGCGGATTTACGGAAAGGGATTATACGGAATTCCGAAAAGTTGCCCTATTGGATGATGATTCTGCGAACGGGCTGTTTCAGGGAGAAGATCCCATCGGAAAGACGATTGAAATTAAGAAAGAGCCTTATATCGTAGTTGGCATTGTGTCCAAATCGCAGGAGTTTGAACCGGTAATTAACAGTATCGAGGACTACTATACGTATACGCAGGATTCTTCCGGAAAAATATATGTGCCGGATACTACCTGGCCCATTATTTATCAATTTGACGAGCCGCAGAATCTTGTGATCAAAGTAGATTCTACGGATAATATGACGACTGCCGGAAAAGAAAGCGCGGGCGTATTAAATTCATACTTGAATACAAGCGATGAAACGATAAAATATAAAGCGGAAGATTTGCTGGAGCAGGCAAAAAAGATACAGGATCTGGGTAAATCTACGAACAATATGCTGATTTGGATTGCCGGAATTTCTCTTATTGTCGGAGGAATCGGCGTTATGAATATTATGCTGGTTTCCGTTACGGAGCGTACGCAGGAAATTGGACTGAAAAAAGCGATTGGTGCAAGAAAGACAAATATATTGGGACAATTTTTGACGGAGGCAGCCGTACTTACGAGTATGGGAGGAATTCTTGGCGTCGCGTCTGGAATTGGCCTGGCAGAGGTAATTTCCAGAATCAGTGAAACGCCGGTTTCCATCAGTGTTCCGGCTGCCATTGGGTCAGTCGTGTTTTCTATGTTGATCGGAATTATATTTGGAATGCTGCCTTCTTATAAGGCCGCAAATCTCGATCCGATTGAAGCGCTGCGCAGAGAATAGTCTGTATGCTCAATCTATGTCAAGCTGGATTCCGCCTCTTCGTTCCGAAGGCTGGACAACGACGGAAACCGGCTGATTTGGGCTCCATTCAAATGCATAGGACTCTCCTGAGGCCTGGCCGATAAAATTTTTCCAGGATATATCGGTTTTTATCTGGGGATCGCAGAAGCCGCATTGGCTCATCCAGCAGATCACAGCGTCCGGATCTACGGAAATAGTATTTCTGGTTTCCGTATTGTTTAAAACAATGGGATTGCCGTTTGAGAGGATGGCGACATAGGCGTTATTTCCCGTTCCGGTTAAAGTGGAAGTGGCAAGTCCTTTTTGTGAAAGGACGCCGCACCCAATGAAGCGGACGCTGTATTTGCAGTCGGATGTAAATGCAAGAATGTTTTCTGATTCTATGGATATAATTTCTCCGGGAGCAAGCTTATAGATGACGACATGCTGTTCGTAGTCGGCATAATAGGTAACGGAATCTCCCGACATCGTGACTTTCATCAATGGAAAGTTTTCTTTTGTTACGCGCCGCATCAGGGAGCCAAGGGCTGCCTGGGCGATGTTGTTTTGCGGACCTAACAGTAGTTTTTCAAACTTATAATTTTTAGCGTTTGGACTTTCTCCTGCAATAAAGGATCCGGCTTTTGTAAAAAGCACGTCGTTTCCTGTGCAGGTAACTTTTAGCGTTAATTCGTTGACAGTTTCAAAAGTCAGCATTTTCTTTTCCTCCTAATCTGTTACTTCTACGCCGTAGAAAGCGCAAAGACCCGCCAAATCTCCGGCGATTCCATTTCCTATGGCTCCAAATTTCCATTCGTCGTTGTGCAGGTAAATTTCGCCGATCATCATGGAAATCACATTTGAACTGCATTCTTTCATTTGAAAGCTTACGGCTTCTGAGTGGGAATCCGGATGAAGGATGCGGATGTAAGCGTCTGTGATCATCCCAAAATTAAAGTTCTTTTCGAACGCTTCGTGTATGGTGAGTACAAATACGATTTTCTTTACACTGGGATTGAGACGATCCAGACGGATGGTGATGGTTTTTGGATCCGCCGCGCTTTCTTCGTGTAATTCTGTGCTGCCGTCCGGGCTTTTGGTCTGTCCGTAAAAGACAAACCAGGAATCTCCCAAAACTTTTCCATTAGCCCCAAGCAAAAATGCAGATATATCCGCGTCGCATTGCGGATTTTTGACATTCCAGCCAAAGCATGCCTGGATGGCATGGAGGTCTTTGGAGCCAATGGTAGCTTTTTGGCCTTTTTGCATGGGATTTGCAAAAATAGGAATGTTTTGTCTTGTTACAGGCATGGACGACGCGGCAGTTTGCGTTTGCGCCAAAGACTGAGGCGCATATTTTGATTGAGCGCCATGGTTTAGTTTTTGAAGCGTATTGCGGTCAAACGGACCTTTTTCATGCATTGGTATCTGGATCATAAGGCCTCCTGAACTTGTTTTTGGATAAAACAGGGTATGTTTGTCGTTTTCAGGATACCTTATTTTCGTGCATTTTTCAAATGGATTTCTCTGCATTTTGAAAAATGAGTATAATCCGTAATCCCGGTATAAGCGATGAATCAGTTGTGCATACTGCATGTATAAAATAAAACAGGAAGGGGGAACAGATGTGACGTCTGTTTGGATAGGAAACGCCAAATTGCCCTGCTTTCAGAAGCTTAAGGAAAATTTGAAGACGGACGTGCTGATTGTGGGCGGCGGCATGGCCGGAATACTATGCGCATATTTTCTTCAGAACGAGGGAGTGGATTATGCGCTGGTAGAAGGCAGGAGAATTTGTTCGGGGGTTACGAGAAATACAACGGCAAAAATTACGGCGCAGCACGGGCTGATTTATCATAAAATGTTAAAAAATGCCGGAAGAGAAAAAACCGAACAATACCTTGCAGCCAATCAGGCCGCGGTGGAGAAATACAGAAAACTGTGCCAGAAGATAGCATGTGATTTTGAAGAAAAAGACGCTTACGTTTATTCTTTGGATAATCCCCAAAAGCTGGAAAACGAAGCAAGGGCTTTACAAAGCATTGGATTTGACGCAAAGATGACGGACGCAAAAGAACTTCCGATTCCAACTGCGGGAGCAATTGGATTTGCGCGGCAGGCGCAGTTTCATCCGCTGAAATTTATCGCAGATATTGCCAGGGGACTCCATATTTATGAAAATACGTTTATAAATAGTTGGAATGGACAGGAAGCAATTACAAATCAGGGAAGTATTGCGTATAAAAAACTGATCGTTACGACGCATTTTCCCATTGACAATCGCCACGGCATGTATTTTATGAAAATGTATCAGCATCGCTCTCATGTAATCGCGCTTTCCAAAGGCCCCGGTCTGGAGGGCATGTATGTGGATGAAAATGAGACGGGTTATTCTTTTCGGAATTACAAAGAGTTTCTTTTGCTTGGAGGCGGCGCGCACAGGACGGGAAAATGCGGTGGAAAATGGGAAGAACTGAGGCATTTTGCCGCGCGATATTATCCGGGACTTGATGTGAAATATAATTGGGCCGCACAGGACTGTATGACGCTGGACGGTATGCCATACATCGGGCAGTATTCCAAGAGGACAAAAAACTGTTTTGTCGCAACGGGATTTCACAAATGGGGAATGACGTCGTCCATGGCTGCCGCGGAGATTTTAACAGATTTGGTGATGGAACGGAAAAACCCTTATGCAGATGTTTTTTCTCCGTCAAGAAGCATGCAAAAGACGCAGTTGTTTAGAAATGGATTGGAATCTCTGGTTCATTTCCTGACGTTTTCTAAGAAAAGGTGTCCGCATCTGGGGTGCGCTTTAAAATGGAACGAAGAGGAAGAGAGTTGGGACTGTCCATGCCATGGATCCAGATTTGATGAAAGAGGAGATTTACTGAATAATCCGGCAAATCGGCGCATGCGATAAGAACCGAAAAAATATCCGAAATAAAATGAGAAAAGTATTTACAAATAAATAAAAATAGTGTATAGTAAAAACATCTTTTTTATCTTTTTATCATTTTTCAAATCATTATAGAATTCCATAAGCAAAACTAAATACAAGGAGAAGCATTTTTGCAAGTAGTATTTTATGCATCTGCACGCCAGATTGGCGCAAGCGCGAATCTGGCGGCTATATCGGCGGGCCTTATGCATTATTTTAAAATCCCGGTCTATTTGGGAACTGCTCAGGCATCCGAAGAAATGCGGTCAGATAAGATTTTTCTGAAAGAGGGCGGCGCTGTGCCGCAAACAGAAGAAAGTTTTTCAAGCTGCGATCTTCTGGTGCTGAACCTGGCTATTCCATGTCAGGAATTATCCTATGTCTGTTTCAGACATTTCTTCGTTCGGGAGAACGTCATGTTTCTTGTCGGAAAATATCACAAAAATCAATCAGAACAATTAAAACAGTTTCTCAGGTACTATCGGGTAGATGCATCCAAATTATGTACCGTTCCCTATAATCTCAGATTTGCGAAAGCATATGAAGACCGTCAGGTATTTTCTTATGTTGCGGGCAGCAGGGGAAGGGACAAAAGCTGTGAAGATTATATTTTTGAGAAACAATTGCGGCAGACAGTAAAGAAATTATTGATTTATGCTAATAGAAAAGGAGACATTAATTATGGATGAAATATTTAAACAATACGGCTCAACGATTATTACCGTTCTGGCCATTATCGCAGTGATTGGAATTATTACGCTGGTGATTGGGGCAGATACAAACAGCATTGTATACAAGGCGTTTTCTGATTTGATTCAAAACTTCTATTCCAGCGCCGGCGGCGCGCTGCCGGGAAATCCGTAGAAAAGGCGCCGTCAAGCGTATGGAGGAAAGGAAAAACGGATCGGTATTATTGGATGACGAGAGCTTTGGGCCGCTTCTGCCATTTATCCGGGACGATACGATTACGGATGTGGATTATAACGGAAAGGACTTGTGGCTGACAGACATTCACAAAGTCAAAAGAAAAGCGGACGCTTCTTTGATTACGCCCGGGTTTATCGCAGTGTTTATCAATAAAGTCAGCATGGCGGTAGAACAGCAGTTTAATCCGGCAAATCCGATTTTAGAAGCAGAGTCGGAAGAGCTTCGAATTACGGCGGTTCATGAGGCTGCGACTGGAACCGGAAGGGCGTTTTGTATCAGAAAAGCGCCGGCTGTGCCAAGATATGACGCAAAAGCTTTGATTCAACAGGGATATTGTGAAGAAAAGCTTTTGACTTTGCTCATCAATTGCGTATTTACCAAAATGAATTTTGTCATTTGCGGAGACACCGGAGTAGGAAAAACAGAATTTGCTAAATTTTTATCCGGCTACATTCGTCCGCAGGACAGAGTGATTACGATTGAGGACAATCCGGAATGGCATTACGCAAAATTAAATCCGAAAAGCGACTGTATTGCAATCAAGGTAAAAAAAGACGGACAGGAAAAAGAAAAACGAGGCAATTCTGTGACGATGAATTACACAAATGCGATCAAGACCTGTCTGCGCCTGAACCCGTCCTGGATTATGCTTTCAGAGGCCCGTTCCAAGGAAGCAAAATCTCTGCTGGAATGCTGGTCAACAGGGGTAAAAGGCATTACGACGATACATACGGACAACGTGTTAAAAATTCCGGACAGGTTTTTAAATATGATACAAAACGACAAAGATGCGGTGCGGATGGTCAACGACATCTATGATTTTATTGATATTGGGATTTTGCTTCGGTTAAAAGAAATGGAAGATGGAAGCAGCAGACGCTATATCGATCAGATGTGTTTTTTTGATCGGGAAAACGAGCAAAACCGCGCGTACCTGATTGTCGAGGATGGAAAACAAAAAGATGTTGCGCTGCCGGATTCCGTAGAACGAAAAATGAAAAGGGCGGGCGTTCTGGATCCCTATGGATATGCCTATACGATGACAAAATATCCAAAGCGCATGATATAAAGGAGGGGTACGAATGAAAAGAAAGCAGCCGTTTTTATATTATTTAAATCCGAAAAACGTATCTGCCGCAATTGAACGGTACGGCTATACGTATCGGATTCACAATACGGTTCTGGTATATGTGGTTGTTATTGCGGCGTCTGCAGCAGGAGGGATTTTGTTTCAATTGGGACTTTTGGAGGCGGCCGCTGTCGCAATCTGCGGAATGTCAATGCTGCCGCGGGTTGTAATCAACAGCTATAAAAATATGTATGAACAGAAGCGGTTTTCAGACGTCAATATTTATATTGAGCAGACGTTGTATTCGTTTCAAAAAACGCCAAAAATCATATCGGCTTTGCAGGATGCGGGAAAGATTCTTCCAAAAGATTCTCCCATGAGAAGCGTTATTGAAGAGGCAGTCCGGTATATTTTGCATGAATATTCCGAAGAAAACTCCATAGAGGACGGACTGAAAATCATTGAACAAAATTACAGGTGCCAGCGGTTAAGAGACGCCCATGGACTGATGCTGAAAACGGAAAGAATCGGAGGCGATTACGAGTCATCCGTAAAAATCCTCTTATCCGGACGGGCGGTCTGGGAAACGGAAACCTGCAGGTTTCAAAAGGAATGTAAAAACAGGCAGAGAATGGTCAACATTGCTTTAACGCTTGTTTGCAGCGTTTGCCTTTTTACGCCGCTGATGATTTCAAAGTTTGCCCCAACCGTCAATATTATGACGTCAAACGTCTATAAAATCGGCACAGCGGCTATGATTTTGATTGCGATGCGAACATACGTCAAAGCGGACGGCATGGCGTCAATCAATTGGCTGCGTGATGAATCTGCGCTGACGAAGGAAGAGCAGGAACAACTTTATCGTAAAGTAAAAGAGTATGATTTTGGACGCGAAAAAAGAAAAAGCATGCGTTATGCGATGCTTTCGGCAGGATGCTTTTGCGCATTTTTTCTGGCTGGGTGGAAGCCGTTTGCGTTTCTTTGCATTCCTGTCTTTTTTATCCTGTTAAATCAGCATAAAATCGGATACGGACTGGCAAAAAAGCGCTGCGCGGAGGAAATTGGAAAAGCGTTTCCCCAGTGGCTGATGGAAATTTCCCTGTTGCTTCAGGTGTCGGAAAATGTCAATGCGGCGGTTGCGAAATCTATTGAAGAGGCTCCCGCCATATTAAAGGATGCGCTGAAAGAAATGGAGAGCAGCTTGATGGAGCAGCCCGAATCAAATGAGCCTTATATGAATTTTATGAAAGAATTTGGCATGTTAGAAATTCGATCCGCGATGGGTATGCTGTATTCCATTTCCTCCGGGAGGGGCGGGAACGCAGAACTTCAGATTGATGAGATTTTAGCGAAAAATACCGCGCTGCTTGGCCAAAGCGAACGCGCGTCGAACGAAAACCGTTTGGCGGCGATGTACTGGCAGTTTTTGTTTCCTTCCATAATCGGAGGAGGAAAGCTGCTTGTAGATATGACGCTTGTGACAATTGCTTTTATGTCAATGAAGCTGTATTAAGAATGGAGGGAATCAATGCCGGTAGTAATCAAATCTTTTATGGGAATCTTCTTTTTTTCTCTGATAGTGTTTTTGGGAATTGGAATGATTGGCTATCAGACGGATGCAAGCCGCGCAATCAGTTATAAGCGGGATACGATAGAGGCATTGCAAAACAGCAATTTTGCGCCGTCGGTGATCAATGCCTGTATTTTGGCGGGAGCAGAACAGGAGTATGAAGTCAGCATCGACGTTTCGCATGAAGACGGTTCGAATCGCGTTTATACGAAAGATGCTCTGGCGTCTGACGGCGCAGACGCACAGGCTGTTTGCGTTACCGTTCTTTATAAAAGCAGACTTCCGTTTCTGGGAGCAGAGATGACGAATCGTCTGCGTGGATTTGCAAAATAGGAGGAAAAAATGAACGATGGATTATTTGAAGATTATGGAGAAGCTGTGTTATACGTTATGCTTTCTGCCATTGTGATTGGACTGATGGCAGTTGTCATCGGCGCGTTTACAGCATTTTAGAAAGGAGAGCCATATGGATGAAACGATTGGCCAGGGAGGAGAATTGTTGATTGGAGTCGTATCCGCAGCCTGTGTGATTTGCGCAGTCATTCTTTTGCTGAGTCCGACAGACGCGGGAATTTTGCGAACGTATTGGGTTGCGATGTTACAGGCGGCCGGTTAGGAGGATACAGAGTGATTTTTATAAAACAGTATGGCAGAACAATTTTATATGGCATATCCGCGGCATTTGTCATGCTTGCCGTATTTGGCGTCCGTCAGGGAGGCAATACGGGTATGATTCAGATTGCCTATGGAACGGCGGCAAAAGAAATGTCGGAAAAGAAAGAGATTTCCTATCGGGACGCAGATGCGGTAAAAGCAGTTTTGGCGCGAAAAAAGCCAAAAATCAGTTACGTTGGCAAAAAGATTTTACCAGATACACCCGTAAATCTCAGTGAATTGTTTTTGGCAAACGATGCGGATGGAAACCGGATTTCCGTAGAAATTACGGATGTCAGAAGCGAAAACGGCGAGAGTATTTTTTGCCAGAGCGCGCAAGGGTTTTTATTTCCAAAGCCGGGAATCTATAAAATCAGCGTAAAGGCTGTGGATAAAGAAAAAAGAACTGTCTGCGGGGAATACGCAATACCCGTTTCATGCAGTTAGGAAAGGATGGCAGATGAAAAAAATTGCATTTGGAATTGCATGCGGCCTGTTTGCCTTATTTACGCTTACGGTAATGCTTACGCTCTATGGCAGGGAAGCAAGGCAGGAAGAAACAAACGCCGCGTTATCCCAGGCCGCCCGCGTGGCGTTGTCCGGCGTGATGAGCCGGGCTTCAAACGAAATAAAAAATGAAGACGAGTTTACGGCAGATTTTTTAAAAGCATTTCTGGTACAGGCAAACAGTGATTCGGACATTCGGGTATCCGTTTTGGACGCAGACGTACGTCTTGGCCTTTTGTCCGTAGAAATTACGGAAAATTTTAAACATCCAAATGGGAAGACGGGCAGCGTATCCAATGTGCGGACGGTAATTTTTGATCGGGAAGAGGAAGAAGAAACAGAGATGAAAAGAGTGAGCTTTTATATTTCAGACGCGTTGTATAAGGAATACCGGCTCCCAAAGCATTCCGTCTGCACCGTTCCTGCTTTGCCCAAAAAAGAGGGAAAAATATTTCGCTGCTGGCGTTATGTGACAGGCGGTACGGGAGCGGCGTCTGAAATGCGCGTTTCAGGAGAAAAAGGAAGCAGAAGCGTTCTTGGGTCGGGCGGCGTTCCATATCGCGTGGAAGAAGATACAAAATTGATTGCGGTTTTTGATTGAACCTGTGAGGAGGAATGAAATTGAAAGGAAAAATTATGGCGTGGGCGCTGGCGTTTTGCATCGTTTTTTTGTCTGTGCCAATGCAGGAGCATGCGAAAGATATGACGCCGAAAGAAGCAAACAGTGAGGCGGAGGTAACAGAAGTATCGGATTTGGATTCTTTTGCAAAAGCCGCCGCATCTGATGGAGATGAATTGTCTTTATCCAGAGGAAACCCCTGGCGCGGCAGACGGCTTTTGGTCAAAAGCGAAAAAGAATTTGACGCAATGGGCGCGTCAGGCATTGTCCGGGGATATGAAGACATTGTAATTCTGGAATATGATTCGGAATATGCGGCGAAGCAGGCATATGACTGTCTGAAGAAAAATCCGGATTTGGCAGTGGAAGCAGATGAATTTTACGGCACGGATTCTGTGGCAGAAGAGGCGGGAGCAAAAGAAAATGAAAGAAATTTGTCAAAAAGAAGCGCAGACGCACAGATTCCGTCAGAAAATGGTGAAGTACGGGTAGCTGTCATTGATACGGGGTATGACTGGAAGAGTTATGGAAGCGAAAGGCTTACGGACGGCGCGGACTTTACAGGCTCTAATACCATTCAGGACGAAAACGGCCATGGAACGGCAATGGCAAACCTGATTTTAGAGCATACGCCAAAGGGAGTGAGCATTATGCCGGTCAAGGCGGCTGACGCACATGGAACGGCGTCCTCGCTCAGGCTTTATATGGGCATTCGCTATGCAATCGAGCATCAGGCAGACATAATTTTAATCAGCATGAGCGCGCATACGTCTTCTGGTTCTGAAATATTAAATTCAGCGATTGTGAAAGCAAGGGAAGCGGGAATTGCCGTCATAGTATCGGCAGGGAATGCCGGAAGCGATGTTTCGGATTTTTCGCCGGCCAACGCGAAAGAAGCCATTGTAGTATCCGCGGTTGGCAGAGATAGAAAAATTGCGGAGTATTCCAATTACGGCGAGCTTGTAGACTATTGCGCTTATGGAACAATGGAAGCGTTTGGAGCCGGAGGGAAAAAAGAAATTCAGACGGGGACTTCTGTAGCGGCGGCTTTCGTATCCGCGGCGGCTGCGGAACAGAAACTGCGTCATAAAAACGCTTCTTATGAAGCCTGGATGGAGTTGTTGGACAATCGCGTTCAAAATGCAGCGGAGCCAGACAAAAAAGCGTGGTATGGAAAGGGGCTTTTGCTTCCGGAATCGCTTAAGGATGCGCAGGAGAAGGACGGAGGAGAAATAAAAGAGCCAAAGGAGGCCGAAAAGCTTTGTCCACTGCTTTCCTGCGACTGGAAAAATGTGCCGCCGGATGAATTGAATGATTATATCGGCAATTCGTCGAATCTGGAGCGGAGTGTTTTTCTGGCCAGGCTGAATGAAGAGGAAACGCAGATGCTTTTGTCAATGCGGACGCTGTTTTCCGAACATGTGATTTATTCGGAGAACAGTTTTGATGAAACGGGGAATACGACGGAAACGTATCGCGTGGAGGGGACACTGTATGATCTGGTGAAAAATGACAGCCGTTTTTCTCCGTATGAAACGCAGGCAAAGAAATACCATGTATTTGCATATGGGAGCAAAACGGGGAAAAGAAGCTGCATCCGTCTGGACACGGACGCCAACAAAAACGACGCGGTGATTTATTGCTGGATGCAGGATCGCAGCTCGGATAATCAAAACAGCGGAGCATACGGCCTGACATTTGTTGGAGGAGAGTCGGCGTATGATTTCAGCAAATCCACGCATAAAATTGAAAATTGCGACGTCACGGATTTTGGAAATCCCGTAGTATGGAGGCTGAAAATACGCAATATAAAAATTGGAAAACCGGAAAATATGGCGGTCAACTATAACGCCGAATTGTGGAACAAAAGCAATTTTAGCGTAACGGGAACGACTGTTTCCGGATGGAAAGCACATTACTGGTACGTTTATCATTACCAGGTGAAGCCGGCGTCCGACGCAGACAGGCAGAAAGCCTACGGAGACGGGAGTTATCATGGCGGTTTTTGGGATTTAAAAGACGCTTCCGGGAAAAAATGCGGAAATGCATTGGTAACGACGTCGGTAGACATAGGCACAAGGGATTTATATACGGATGAAAAAAAGGCAGGGATTACCTATCGGCTTCCGCTTGTCGCGCATAAAAACAAATCGGAGAGGAAAGATGTAACGGACGCCGTACCTACCTGTACGCAAAAAGGCGCGCGTCATACAGAAACCGTATATTCGTGCGCCGCGTGCAATAGAAATTGGCTCAAAAAGGGAAATCCTGTGGAAATTGCGCAGCTTTCGCATGTATTTGCGGCAAAGACGACGGAGAACAATGGAATAGCCAGTGGAAAATATTGGGAAGAATGTACCAGAAACTGCGGAGGAAAAGATGTAAACGGCGAATTCTGGCAGAAAAACGTCAAGTATCTGCAGCCGGTGCGCTATTGGCAGATGAAGACGGACGGGAGTTATCCGGCGCAGCCGGACGGAACGGAGCGGACGACGGATTATTACGAAGCAAACGCACTCGTACCCCAGTGGATGAAAGTTTTGTCCGAAGAATTTCAGGCGGGCAGGGCGGACGCTTTTTTGGCGCCGTCCATAGCGTCTTATCACGACATTTATATTCCAAGAAAACAGTATGACGTTGTCTATGATGGGAACGGAGCAAAAAAGGGCGTGACAAAGCCGCAGAGGGTGTATTGCGGGGAATCGTTTGATTTAAGGGAAAACGGATTTGTGCGGGACGGCTACCAGTTTGACGGTTGGAGCAAAACGCCGGGCGGCGTGGCCATTCAGTCCCAAAAGGTAAAAAATCTTTCGCTTGTTCATAATCAGAGCGTGACGCTGTATGCAAAATGGAAACCGAACATCATAAAAATTACTCTGAATGCGCAGGGGGCAAATCAGCAGCGGGGGACGCCGGCCGTATACGAGCAGTTTGCGACGGGATACTATCAAACGGATGCTGCTGTGGAAAAGTTTGAACAAAACAAAATAATGATTCCAAAAAAAGAGCGTAAAGACGACGCTTTGCCGGGAGGAATCCGAAAACAGCAGTTTCTTGGTTATTTTACCGGAAAAAATCAGACGGGATTTCGCATGACTCAAAAAGACGGAACGCTGCTTGCAGATATAAACGGCGCGGGCAATTATCAGTATTTTACAAAAAACAGCGCCGTTTATGCGGGATGGGAAGATATGTATGCGGTACAGTTTCATCCAAATCTTTCCGAGGAAGACAGAAAGTTTTTGGGAAAGGATGAAAACGGGGCAGATTTGGATACGCCGGCGCTTTGTCCTTATACCAGGTGGAAAGCAAAAGGAGAGTCGATAACCATAGGCTTTGGCGAGGCCAAAATCAGAAATAAAAAGCTGGCTTTGTTTTACCGCTTTCTGGGCTGGAGCCTGACGCCGGAAATCAGCAGCAGAGACGAACTGATCCTGGATGCGGAAAAATGCGCCGTGACGTTTTGGGAGGAGAAAGACGTCACGCTGTATGCGCAGTGGGATACCAGCTTTCAGGTTGCGTATATGGGAAATGGACAGACCAAAGGAGCGGATTTTACGGATGCGTCCGAGCGGATTTCAGACGCATATGCGTTTGCCAAAAATCCGTTTGAAAAGACCGTTGAAAGGCCCGGCATAGAAATTGCGACGGGCAATACGAAAACCGAGGACGAAAAGCCTTATATGGAGACGGTTCCATGCAGTTTTCAGGGCTATGGTCTGGGAAAAGAAACAGACGCTTCGGAAGAAGATATTGTTTTTTCAGAAGAAGAAGTCTGGCCTGGGACCAAAATCATGCTTGCGGCATACGGCGCGCGTTTGCAGGAAGAGAGTCACGCAATTACGTTTGGACGTCCGGCCTCTGATTTTGAAGCGTCGGATGCGCCTGTTTTGGCAGAGAATGAAAAGACGCCATTTGTAAATTTATATGCCAGATGGGATGAATATCCGCAAATTCATGCCACAGATTGCTATGTTTCTCTGGCAGATGCAAAAGACGGAATTTTAACAGAAGCGTATCTGCTTTCTCTGGCGGAGGCCACGGACGAGGAATTAAAATCGGATGAAAACCCAAGGGGCGTGATGAAAAGCGGAGAAAATAAAAAAGATAAGACGTCATTTACCATCTTGGATTATCAGAAAGAAGATTTTCTGGAAGTAGAAGATCAGACGAGCCTGACAGTTACCTACAGAGCAAAAGATCGCGTGGGAAATGTGACAACAAAAATGGTGCGCGTCTATTTTGCGGATACGTCCGGAAAACAAAAGAACGGCGGGAGCGTGAGATTTATTTCAAAAGAATATGCGGATACGCTTGCCAAAAATTCGATTTGGAGAACGGGAGATTATGCGAAAAAGCTTGAAAGGACGCTTTCCAACCAAAAGACAAAAGAAGAGTATACTTCCGTTACGCCGCTGCAAAAGGCGCTTGGCGTAAAGCCTGTGAAAAAGCCGGGGAGCGGCACATGGAGCCATGTACGGGAAATCTGGGAATTTTCCCATAAAGACGTACTGGAGATACAGGCTTACGCAGAAAAATCAGGAGGAAAAAAAGATGCGGCAAAATTTCTCGAAAAATTCGGACGGTGCAGGGTGCAATAGCAAAAAGGAGAACGGCCGTTAAGGCTGTTCTCCCTGTTCGGAATCCGTTGGAGCCGGAAGCTTCATATATATTTTTTCAATTCGGTTTTTGTCCATTCTGGCCACTTTTAAAAGAATGTCTTCTTCTGTAATTACAATTTCGTTTTTCTCCGGAAGATGGTCTAAAAGGCCGATTAAGTAGCCGCCGATGGTATCGTAATCTTCCGATCGAAACGGCAGATCCAGCTCGTCGCAGACGTCTTCGAGATTCATGGAGCCCTGGATGTAATATTCCCGTTCGCTGATTTTTACCAGAGGATCTTCTTCGTCTGCATCGTACTCATCCCGGATTTCACCGACGATTTCTTCCAGCAGGTCCTCTAACGTAATCATTCCTGCGGTAACGCCGTATTCGTCTAATACGATGGCGATATTGATGGAGTTTTTCTGCATTTCAAGGAACAGCTCGGAAGTGTTTTTCTGTTCGTACGTAAAATAAGGTTCGCGGATAAAGTCTCTGGCATGAAAATCCTGTTTGTTCTCACAGAGAAGCAAATCTTTCATATTGACAATGCCGGTTACGTTGTCCGTGCTTTCTTCGTAGATGGGAATTCTCGTAAATTTATCTTCCCGGAAAATCTCAATCAGTTCTTCGTACGTGCTTTCTGCTTTGGCAAACGTCATGTCGATTCTTGGAATCATAATTTCTTTTGCCTGGGAATCGCCAAAGTCAAACACATTATTAATCATCTGGTGTTCCGAATTTTCAATGACGCCGGTTTCATGGCCGACATCTACGATGGTCTTAAATTCTTCCTCTGTCATAACGGCCTTTCCTGCCTGCGGATTGGTGCGCAGCAGCTTTAAAAATCCCATGGAAAGCCAGTTGATTACAAAAATGACAGGAGTTAAAATCTGCATAAATCCGTAAATGACGGAGGAATAGGCCAGCGCGATTTTATCCGCATGAATGGTCGCAAGCGTTTTTGGTGAAATTTCCCCGAAAATCAAAATGAGGATTGTTAAAATTCCGGTTGCAACGCCTGCGCCGATACTGCCAAAAAGCCGGATGGCGAGCGTCGTTGCGATGGAAGAAGCGGACAGGTTGACAATGTTGTTGCCAATTAAAATGGCGGACAGCATCTTATGCATATCGTCCGTAATCGTAAGAACCAGAGCCGCCCGTTTATTTCCGCTTTCGGATAAGGTACGCATTCGTATGCGGCTTGCGGTAGTAAAAGCTGTTTCCGCAGAAGAAAAGAATGCGGAGAGCAAAAGCAAAAGAACTAAAATAATAAGCTGCGTAATTGAATTTGAATCCAAAAAAATACCTCCTTAGAGCTTTCAAATCTGCCGGATGGTAGAAAATCCCTCCAGGTAAATTTTACAGATTTCCTTTCAATCGTCAATATGGAAATGAAAATATTTATTTTTTTTTAAGGAAAGGCGGGGGTTTCAAAAGAAAATAATATTTCCATAATGAACATGCTGTGGTATAATGATGCCGACGCAGTATATTTTCAAAATCAATGGAGGGAAATCATGAATTTAGAAAAAATCGTCAAAGAAAGGCTTGGAAAGGAAATCAAAAACTGTACCAACGAAGAACTGTATTACGCATTGCTGGAAATGACAAAGAAAATGGCGAAGCAAAAGGAAAGCGGCAAGGGAAAGAAAAAGCTTTATTATATTTCCGCAGAATTTTTAATTGGAAAATTGTTATCCAATAACCTGATTAACCTTGGGGTGTATGACGAAGTAAAAGAGCTTTTGGACAAAAACGGCAAAAGCCTGAGCGAAATTGAAACGGTAGAGCCGGAGCCTTCTTTGGGGAACGGCGGTCTTGGAAGACTTGCGGCCTGTTTTCTGGATTCCATTGCGACGCTTGGCTTAAACGGCGACGGGATCGGGTTAAATTACCATTTTGGCCTGTTCAAACAGGTATTTGAAAATAATTTGCAGCGTGAAACGCCAAATCCCTGGATGGAAAAAGAAAGCTGGCTGACAAAAACCGACAAAGTTTATTCCATTCCTTTCGGAGGATTTCAGTTAAGCTCCAGAATGTATGATATTGACGTTACCGGTTACGATAACCATACGACAAAGCTGCATTTGTTTGACGTTGAAACAATCGACGAGGGTATCGTAGAAGACGGCATTGATTTTGACAAAGAAGATATTGCTTTGAATCTGACTTTGTTTTTGTATCCGGATGACAGCGATGAAAAAGGACACCTGCTTCGGATTTACCAGCAGTATTTTATGGTAAGCAGCGGGGCGCGTCTGATTTTAGACGAAGCAAAAGAACGCGGATGCAATCTGCATGACCTTGCAGAATACGCCGCCATCCAGATTAACGATACCCATCCGACCATGGTTATTCC